>DATLOP010000345.1:0-2215 GCA_035536255.1 Solirubrobacteraceae bacterium | reverse complement strand
CTGGTCAGGGCGGGCGTCGAGGTCGTCGTATCCGCCACGTTTGGCAAGTTCGCCGACAAGCGCGAGATGCAGCTCGAGCCGCAGGACGCGTTCGACTATTCGGGCGCGGGCGAGCTGTGGCTTGACTACCTCAGCGACACGGGCGACGGGTGGGACGCGACCTACACCATGGCCTACCTGCTGGCCCAGCCGAGCCTCGAGATCGGTGGCGAGATCCTGCCCCGCGGAGACGTGCTGATGCTCGGAGGCGATCAGGTCTATCCGTCCGCCGAGCCCGAGGCCTACGAGGATCGCTTCAAGGGCCCGTTCAGCTCGGCCCTGCCCCAGTCGGAGTCCGGGCGCGAGCCGCACCTCTACGCCACGCCCGGCAACCACGACTGGTACGACGGCCTGTCGAGCTTCCTGCGCGTGTTCTGCGCGCGCCGCTGGATCGGCGGCTGGATGACGCGCCAGCGCCGCAGCTACTACGCGCTCAAGCTGCCGAGCAACTGGTGGATCTGGGCGATCGACATCCAGCTGGACACGTACCTCGACGAGCCACAGCTGCGCTACTTCACGGGCCAGGCGCTGGCCGTCGGCGACAAGGTCATCCTCCTGACCGCGAAGCCGAGCTGGACGAAGGCCGAGCCGGCTCGCGTCGATCCCGTGTCCTGGCGCTACCTCTCGTTCTTCGAGGAGCGCATGGTCCGCGACCGCGGCGCGCGGCTCGTGGCGACGATCACCGGCGACACGCACCACTACGCGCGCTACGAGCCGGGCGGCGAGGGCGCAGCGGACGCGCCGACGCGCATCACGGCAGGCGGCGGTGGCGCCTACCTGTCTGCGACGCACACCCTGAAGCCCGCGCTGGAGCTGCGCCCGCTGGGCAGGCAGACCGCGAGCGGCGCCTTCGAGCAGCGCCCGGTGGTGTCCTACGCCCGCGACCAGATCTACCCGCGCGCGGCCGACTCGCAGCGCCTGGGCAACGGCGTCGTCAGGCTCGCCGGCCTGAACCCCGGGCTCGGCCGGCTCACCGGCGGCTTGTACGCGCTGCTCGCGGTCGCGATCCTCGGCGCGCTGAACGCCGGGGAGAACCGGCTCGTCGAGGCCGGCACCGCCGACGGCTTCCTGGGCTTCCTCGCGACCGCGGCCGGCGGCGTGACGGTCGTGCTGGCGCTCCTGCTCTTCGGCGGCATCTTCGGCGGGACAGAGATCAAGCCCGGCCACGGCGACAGAGGCGGGCCCGGCCTCGCGCTGGCACGCCTGGCCGTCGCGCTCGTGCACACGGCGCTGCACCTGCTGACGGCCGCGCTCGTGGTGTGGCTGGCGCTGAAGCTCGCACCGGAGATCCGGGACGTGGGGATCCTCGTGTGGGTGCTCGCCGTCCCGGTGGCCTTTGGCGCGGGCGCGGTCATGGGCCCGACGCTGTGGGGCGTCTTCCTGTTGCTCGTTCACAGGACCCGCGGGTCCAAGGCGCCCGAGAACGCCAACCAGGTCTTCTCGGGGCAGTCGATCGCGGACTACAAGAACTTCCTGCGCATCCGCCTCGCGCTCGACGGCGCGCTGACGATCTTCCCGCTCGGCGTGGACCGCGTCGGGCGCGCATGGGACCACGTCGGCGGCGAGGGCGCGGGGGCGCGCTTCGTCCCGCGAACCTCCGAGCCGGTCGTGACGCTCATCGACGGGCCGCTGCAGTTCGATCGCACGGGCAACCGGTCGCGCTAGGCCACTGGCCCTGGCAAGACTGGTCGGACTGTGGGTCGTGCTGTTCGCCGCGTATGCGGCGACGCTCGGCATCCCGGCGTTCGGCGAGGCGCAGTTCGGCGGTGACGAGCCGCACTTCCTGCTCATCGCGGAGTCGATCGTCAGCGACCGTGACGTGGACCTCAACGACGAGTACGCCACCCGCGCCTACCGCGACTTCTACCCATACCTGCTCGAGCGCCATGGCCGGCTGACCGACGGCCACGCGCACGAGCCGCACGGGATCGGGTTCGCGCTGCTGATCGCCCCCGCCTACGCGGTCGGCGGCACGCTGGCGGTGCAGCTGCTCATGGCCGCGATAGCGGCCCTCGCGTTCGTGCTCGGCGCCGTGCTCGCGCGCTGGATCGTGCCTGATCCGTGGGCCGGCGCCGCGGCGCTGGCGTGCGGCCTATCGCCGCCCGCGCTCGCGCACGGCACGGCGGTCTATCCCGCGCTCGCCGGTGGCGCCCTGCTGGCGGGCGCCGCGCTGCTC
>DATLOP010000344.1:0-3382 GCA_035536255.1 Solirubrobacteraceae bacterium | reverse complement strand
TGCCCCCGGACCTCGGCGTCCCGTGCACGATCAAGGAGTCGATCGCCCTGGCCGGGATGCCCAACTGCGCCGGGCTGGTGGCGCGCCGCGAGCACCGGGCCACCGAGAGCGCGCCCACGGCGGCCCGCCTGCTCGAGGCCGGGGCGATCCCGCTCGGCGTGACCAACGTCTCGGAGATGACGATGTGGGTGGAGTCGCAGAACTTCGTCTACGGGCGCACGAGCAACGCCTACGACCCGCGCCGCGTGGCCGGCGGCTCGTCGGGCGGCGAGGGCGCGGCGGTGGGGTCGGGCGGCTCCCCCATGGGGCTGGGCACGGACATCGGCGGGTCGATTCGCCTGCCCGCGTTCTTCAACGGCGTGTTCGGCCACAAGGCGTCGGCCTGGCTGGTCCCCAACTGCGGCCACTTCCCGCCGGCCGAGGGCGCCATCTCGCGCATGCTCGCCCTGGGCCCGCTGGCCCGTCGCGCCGAGGACCTGATGCCGCTGCTGCGCATCGTGGCCGGCCCCGACCCCGGCGACCCCGACACGCGCGCCGGCGTCGAGCTGGGCGACCCGGCGCAGGTGGAGCTGCGGGGCAAGCCGGTCGTCCTGGCCGAGGAGACGTCGTTCATCCCGGTGCGCCGCGAGCTGCGCGAGGCGCGCGAGCGCGCCGCCGAGGCGCTGCGCGACGCCGGGATGGAGGTCCGCCGCGTCCCGCTGCGCTCCATGCGCCGCGCCATGGACTACTACCTCACCGCCCTGCGCGACGGCGCCGCCCGCTCGTTCCGCGACCTGCTGGTGGAGGAGATGGGCGAGACGGCCAAGCTGGGCCTGCGCCACACGCTTCCGGGCGCCCTGCGCCGGCAGGGGCCGCACACCTGGCCCACGGTGATCCTGCTCGCCGTCGAGCGGTTGGCCGCGCGCACGCCGTCGCGCATGACCCGCCGCGCCCTGGCCGCCGGCGATGCGCTGGCCCGCGAGGTCGACGACCTGCTCGACGGCGGCGTCATGCTGCACCCGCCCCACCCCCGCGTCGCGCCCAGGCACGGGCGCACGGTGGGACGGCCGTGGATCGTCACGCCGATGGCCGTGTTCAACCTGCTCGGCCTGCCCGTGACCCAGGTCCCGCTCGGCCTGAACTCCCGCGGCCTGCCGCTCGGCGTGCAGGTGGTGGGCGGGATGGACGACGACCACGTCACGATCGCCGCCGCGATGGAGCTGGAGCGGCGCTTCGGAGGCTGGGTCCCGCCGCGGACCTGACGCTCAGGGCGCCAGGCGCTCGAGCACCCACTCCCCGCTCGCGCCGGCGCTGTACCGGACGCGGTCGTGGAGGCGGTCCGGGCGCCCCTGCCAGAACTCGACGCTGGACGGGACGACCCGCAGCCCGCCCCAGTGCGCGGGCCGCGCCAGGTCGCCCGCCGCCTCGACCTCGGCGCGCCGCGCCGTCAGCTCCTCGCGCGAGGCCAGCGGGCGCGACTGGGGGCTGGCCAGCGCGCTCACCCGCGCCGACTCCGGGCGCGCGGTCCAGTACGCGTCGGCCTCCTCGGCGTCCACCGCCTCGACCGCGCCGGCCACCACGACCTGGCGCGCCAGGTCCAGCCAGGGGAACACCAGCGCGGCCCGCGGGTTCTCGGCCACCTCGCGCCCCTTGGCCGACTCGAGGTTGGTGAAGAAGGCGAAGCCGCGCGCGTCGAGCCCCTTGAGCAGCACCGTCCGCGCGCCCGGCTGCCCGGAGGCGCCGGCCGTGGCCACGATCATCGCGTTGGGCTCGAGCACGCCGGCCTCGATCGCCTCGTCGAAC
The DNA here is from genome assembly GCA_035536255.1 of Solirubrobacteraceae bacterium. Classification (GTDB taxonomy): domain Bacteria; phylum Actinomycetota; class Thermoleophilia; order Solirubrobacterales; family Solirubrobacteraceae; genus AC-38. The sequence continues at coordinate 1,600 of DATLOP010000344.1, read as the reverse complement.
CACGTGCGGAACTGGGTCAGCCAGTCCGGCGCCACGGTGGCGACGTCCAGTGCCTGGCCCGCGTATTCGCGGCGCAGCGCGGCCACCCGGGTCAGCCAGTCCTCGCTCATCACGCCGTGTAGCGTCCCACGCGATGCGCGCGCCGCGAGTCGAGCTTCTGTGGTGGGAGGGCTGCCCCTCGCACCCCCGGGCCCTGGCCGAGCTGTGCGCGGTCATGGAGGAGCTGGGGCTCGACGCGGACGCCGTCGAGGTCCGCGAGGTGGCCGGCCAGGCGCAGGCGGGCGCCGAGCGCTTCCCCGGCTCGCCGACGATCCGCGTCGACGGCCGCGACGTCGCGCCGCCCGACCCGCCGGAGCCGGCGGGCCTGACGTGCCGCGTCTACCGCCGCCGCGACGGCCGCATCGCCGCCACGCCGGACCCCGACGACCTGCGCGACGCGCTGCGGGAGGCCCGGGTCCATGCCTGACCCCCTGGACGTCGGCGACCCCGTCCCCCGTCACGCCCTGCCCGACACGGCGGGCGACATGCACAGCGTCGGCGATCCGGGCGGCGGCCCGGCCGCCGTCGTCGTGTTCACCTGCAACCACTGTCCCTACGCGCTGGCCTGGCACGAGCGGTTGATGCGCGTGGCCACGGAGTACGCCGAGGAGGGCGTCCCGCTCGTCTTCGTCAACCCCAACGACGCCGAGCGCTACCCCCGCGACTCCTACGAGGCCATGCAGCTGCGCGTGGAGGTCGACGGCGGCTGGCCGGTGCCCTACCTGCGCGACGAGACGCAGGAGGTGGCGGCGGCCTGGGGCGCGCGTACCACCCCCGACGTGTTCGTCGTGGACGCGGACGGCCGCCTGGCCTACCGGGGCGCGCCCGACGCCGACCACGACGACCCGGCGCAGGACGCGGGGTGGCTGCGCGCGGCGCTGGAGGACCTGATGGGAGAGCGGCCGGTCGCGCAGCCGCGGACCGAGCCCGTCGGGTGCAGCGTGAAGTGGAAGTGACGCCGTTCGTCCACCGCCTGCGGGTGCGCTACCACGAGTGCGACGCCCAGCAGCGCGTGTTCAACGCCAACTACTTCGCCTACTTCGACCTGGCGCTGACCGAGCTGTGGCGCGAGGCGTTCGGCTCCTACTCCGACATGGTGCGCCAGGGCTACGACGTGGTCGTGGCCGAGGCGAGCGCGCGCTTCCGCGGCGCCGCGCGCTTCGACGACGAGGTCGGCGTGGCGCTGTCCATCGCGCGGCTGGGGGACACGTCGATGACCAGCGACGTCGAGGTCCGCCGCGGCGACGAGGTGCTGGTGGAGGGGCGGATGGTCCACGTGTGGGTGGACGCCGGCAGCTTCGAGAAGCGCTCGATCCCCGCCGACGCGCGCGAGCGGCTGGCGCCCTACGCGGCGTGAGCGCGTTCTACGTCCCGGCCGGCGACGGGCGCTACGAGTCCACCCCGTGGACGCGGGGCCCGTGGAGCCCGGACCACCAGCACGCCGGGCCGCCGTCGGCGCTGCTGACCCGCGAGCTGCGCCGGGCCGGCGCGATCCCCGGCGCGCACCTGGCCCGGGTGACCGTCGAGGTCCTGCGCCCGCTGCCCATCGCGCCGGTGCGCG
>DATLOP010000343.1:0-2719 GCA_035536255.1 Solirubrobacteraceae bacterium | reverse complement strand
GGTTCAGGGACGGGGTTCTCCCGCGGTACCACCCTGGTTCCGGCCACGCTGCCGGCTCTCGTTCGTCGGCCACGCTAACGTGCGGCCAGTCCGTCCCGTCCTACTCGCGCTCAGGCGCTTTCGGCGGGCAGCTCGGGAGTGACGTTCGCTACGGGTCGCGGCGCCCACTTCTCACCGGCCTGGGCTCGCTGGGCCGCGGACCGCGGAGCTACTGTCTCCGTCGGCGCTTTTGGTAGAGGTCAGTCTAGAGAGTGGGAGGGCGGGATACAAGAGATCAGGGTTGGGGGTTGGCGCTCCGCCGCGGGATGACGGGATCGTCACGCAGCGGGGTGACCGTGCGTCGACAGTACGCCCTGGGCGCCGCCGTACGTGAGGGGCGCACCAGCCGAGGAGGCAGCATGGCGCGCACAGCAGCGGAGATGGTGGCCGAGGCCAAGGGGCGGGTCCAGAACCTGGGCGTCGAGGACGTCCGGCGGGAGCAAGAGGGCGGGGCGGTCGTTGTCGACCTGCGCGAGCCCCAGGAGCGCGAGGCCGGGACGATCCCCGGCGCGGTCCACGCCCCGCGCGGGATGCTGGAGTTCTACGCCGACCCGGCCAGCCCGTACCACCGCGCCGAGTTCAACCCGGCGGCGCGGATCGTCCTCCACTGCGCCTCCGGCGGGCGGTCGGCCCTGGCCGCGGACACGCTCCAGCAGATGGGCTACACGAACGTCGCCCACCTGGACGGGGGCTTCCGGGCGTGGAAAGAGGCGGGGCAAAAGGTCGATCAGCCGGGCTAGCCGGCGGGGGCCAGGCCGTAGTGCGCGGCGATGCGGCGGGCGGCCTCGCCGGGCTCGAGCTCGGCCGTGTCGATCGTGAGGCTCTCGCCGTGGGGCACGGGCGAGAGGAGGTCGTGGCGCTCCATCAGCGACCGGAGCGTCTCGACGTCGACGAGCTTGCCGTAGGCGCGGCGGGACTCGGCGGGGACGCGCTCGAAGAGGGTCTCGGGCGGGCAGGTCAGGCGGACGAAGTGGACGTCGTCGGCCGGGAAGGGCGCGACGATCGCCGCCACGTCGTCGGCGTCGATCGGGTGGGCGTAGACGTAGGTGAAGATCAGCCCGGCGCCGGCGGCGGCCGCCTCGGCCATCATGTCTCGCCGGAACTGGCTGATCAGCCGCGCGAACGGCGGCGTGCCGCGCGGGAAGACCGACTCGACCAGGTCGACGGTGAGGTGGTTGTGGAACAACCTGAGCCCGGTCAGCCGCGCCAGCTCGCGCGCGACCGTCAGCTTCCCGACGCCGGGCGGGCCGTAGAGGAAGAGGAGCCGGGCCGGTGGGCTAGTGGTCGTGCCCGTGGTGCCGGTCGGCGTGCCGGTAATGCTCGGCCAGGATGTCTTCGCCCCAGTCGCCGTCCCACTCGCGCCAGACCGAGTGGATGTGGTTGGCGTTGTTCTGCACGTTGTCGTACTCGATCATGAAGGTGGGGCCGCTGACGGCGTAGTAGTGGGGCTGGTAGCGCTCGGCGGGGCCGGCCCACGAGAACGTGACTGTGTCGAGGCCGGCGCTCTCGATGCGGCGCCAGGCGGCGTCGGCGAGGTCGCCGTGGGCGTTGCCGATGTAGACGCGGATCAGGTCGACGAGCTGGCGCTGGTGGGCGGCGTCCATGCGCGCGTAGGGGAGGCCGCGGGGGACGATGCCGGGCCAGACGCGCCGGTTGACGTCGGTCATGATGTCGCGCGGCGCGGTCGGGCTGTAGAGCGCGAGCGCGCGGCGGGGCTCGTCGAGGCGGTTCAGCAGGTCGCGGGCGACGTCCTCCTCCTGGGGCAGGACGCGGTCGCCCTTGTCGGCGCCGTAGCGCGACTCGGCGGGGTTGGCGCCGAGGAAGAGCGGGCACGGCGCGATCTGGTCGCCGACGACGGTGAAGTGCAGGCCGACGTGGTGGCCGCTGACGCGCCAGCCCCAGGGCTCCTTGCCGCCCGGCTCGCCGAAGACGGACCACCAGTAGAGCTCGGGGTCGCGCACGAGCTTGCCGAGCATGCCGTCGATGCGCTCGTGCTCGCGCAGGGTCGTCTCGCGCTGCATGATGCGGTGGGTCTTGTCGGTGCCGGTGGCGGAGCAGCCGGTCTCGAGCAGGGCGAAGGCGGCCTTCTTCTGCTCGTCGGTCATGGCCATGAGCCAGAGGCCGTTGCGCGGCATGTTCTCCATGGGGCGGTAGTTCCACTTGTACCGCTCGTCGCCGAAGAAGGGGAACGTCGCGGCGCGGAGCTGCTCCTCGCCGAGCGTGCTGAGGAACCGCTTCGCCGCGGCGGCCATCTTGCTGGCCAGGGCGGGGGCCTGGTAAGGCGCTTGAACCTCGGTCGTCATCGGGCCGTCACCTCGGGCGGAGGGTACACCAACGGGCGCCGCTCTACGCCGGGATGTACCCCCGCACGTCGACCTGAACTCCGGCCTTCACGGCTTCATCGGCGACCTTCAGCAACCGCGATGTCGCCGCTTCGTCGACATACTCCTCGCCGCAGACATCGCAGACCTCAGCCGGCACACCCCTTACGACTAGGAGGGCGTCGCCGCGCTCGCGGGTGACCGTGGCGGTGCCGGGTGCCGTCTCACCACGCTTGCACGCCAGGCACTTCATCCTCGCCTCCGCGTCCGGAAGTCGTCCGACCAGCGGGCCGGTCGGGATTGTTACACAGTCACGACGATGACCCGATCGCTTCCCGGCACGTCCGCGACCACGATGC
>DATLOP010000342.1:0-15428 GCA_035536255.1 Solirubrobacteraceae bacterium | reverse complement strand
GGTCGCGCTCGCCCGCGTCCAGCCGCGCGCGCAGCGCGCCGGGACGCAGGGCCACGTCGGCGTTGGCCATGGCGATCCACGGCGTGGACGTGCGTTGCGCGACCAGGTTCACAGCGGGGCCGAAGCCCAGGTTCTCGTCGCTGGCCACCAGCTCGACCTCGGGATGGCTGTCTCGAACCAGCTCGGCCGAGCCGTCGGTGGAGGCGTTGTCCACGACCCAGGTCTCGAGCTCCGCGCCCTCCTGCGCGGCCAGGGACTCCAGGCACCGAGCGAGCAGGTCGCGGGTGTTCCAAGACACGACGGCGACGGCGACGCGAGGCACCGGCGAGACTCTATTCTCGCCGCCGTGCGCGTCCTCGCCGTCGGCAACATGTACCCGCCGCAGAGCTTCGGCGGCTACGAGCTCGTCTGGCGCTCGGCGGTGAACCACATGCGGGCACGCGGGCATGAGGTTCGTGTGTTGACCACGGATCTTCGGCCACTTCCGGATCGCACCGACGATCCGGACGTCCACCGCGACCTGCGGTGGTACTGGCGCGACCACGCCTTTCCGAAGCTGCGGCCGCGTGCGCTGCTGCGACTCGAGCGCGGCAACGCGGCAATCCTCCAGCGACACCTGTCGCAGCTCCGTCCCGACGTGGTGACGTGGTGGTCGATGGGGGGAATGTCGCTGTCGCTTGTCGAGCGCGTCCGCCGGGCCGGGCTTCGCGCCGTGGGCTTCGTCCACGACGACTGGCTCTGCTACGGCCCCGACGTGGACCACTGGCGACGCTCATTCGGGGGGCGAAAGGGGCTGGTAGCGCCGTTGGCGGAGCGTCTCACCGGGCTGCCCGCGCGCTTCGACCTGGAGGGCGCGGCGCGATGGGTCTTCGTAAGCGAGTCCACTCGCGCTCGCGCGCTGGCCTGCCGGCCCGGGCTGGCCGACACCGGCGTCGCGCACTCGGGGATCGACCCGGTGTTCCTCGACGCCGCCCCCACCCACCCCTGGAACTGGCGCCTGCTGTACGTGGGACGCATCGACGAGCGAAAGGGGATCGACACGGCGGTCGACGCGCTGACGGGCCTGCCCCGCGACGCGAGCCTGGACATCGTCGGCTCCTGGGACGAGACCGAGGAGGATCGTTTGCGCGAGCGCGCCCGCGCGCTGGGGTTGGCCGAGCGCGTGCGCTTCGCCGGCCAGCGCACCCGCGAAGAGCTGCTCGCCCACTATGCGGAGTGCGACGCCGTGGTCTTCCCGGTGCGCTGGGACGAGCCGTGGGGGCTGGTCCCCCTGGAGGCCATGGGCCGCGGGCGGCCGGTCGTGGCCACGGGGCGCGGAGGATCGGGCGAGTACCTGCGCGATGGCGAGAACTGCCTGCTGTTCGAGGCCGGTGACGCCGCCGGGCTGGCGCACGCCCTCACCCGCCTCTCGGGCGACGAGGCGTTGCGGGCGCGGCTGCGGGAGGGGGGCCTGGGCACCGCGCGCCGCTACACCGAGCCGCACTTCAACGCGGCCGTCGAGCGCGAGGTGCGCGCCGCCGCCGGGGTGCCCGCGGAGGCCGCGCTTGCCTGAGCTGAGCGTCGTCATCCCCACATTTCGCCGCCACGAGGTGCTGGCGCGCACCCTGGACGCGCTCGATCGCCAGACCGCCGGCCTCACGTCGCTCGAGGTGCTGGTCGTGGACGACGCGCAGGAGGACGACCCGGATGCCGTGGCGCGCGCGGTGGACGCCGAGCGGCGCCCGTACCCCGTCCGCCAGTTGCACCGCGAGCGGCCCGGTGTATCGGCGGCGCGCAACGCGGGCTGGCGCGCGGCGGCCGCGCCGCTCGTGCTCTTCCTGGGCGACGACATGCTCTCCTCCCCGACGCTGGTGGCGGAGCACCTGGACTGGCACCGCCGCCACCCCGAGGCGGAGGTGGCTGTCCTCGGCCACGTGAGCTGGGCGCGCGAGCTGCGGGTGACCGGCTTCATGAGGTGGCTGGAGGACGGCATCCAGTTCGACTACTCCACCCTGGAGGGGTCCGAGGCGAGCTGGACGCACTTCTACGCGTCGAACCTCTCGATCAAGCGCGCGCTGCTCGATCGCAGCGGCGGCTTCGACGAGGAGCGCTTTCCCTTCGGATACGAGGACCTCGACCTGGGGCGCCGGCTCGCCGACCTGGGCATGCGGCTGCTCTACGTCCGCGAGGCCGAGGTCGAGCACCTGCACCTCTCGACCCTCGAGGACTGGCGCGGGCGGATGCGCGTCGTCGCCGGCGCCGAGCGCCGGTGGGTCGAGCTGCACCCGGAGCTGACGCCCTGGTTCCACGACCGCCTGGCCGAGGCCGCGGCCCGCCGCCGTGTGCCCCGCGCGCTTGGCGACCTGGCCGCGCGCGTCCCGCGCCAGGTCCCGGTGCTCGGCCGGCGCGGCCGGGCCCTCGCCGACACCTACTTCCTGCAGCAGCTCGCGCCGGACTTCATGTCCGCCTGGGGCCGAACAGAGGCGCGATAGTTTGCACCCGTTGTCAAGTAAAAAGGCAGAGGTGCGTAAGTGAATCGTGTGCGATTATGCGCGCCATCGGGGGGCGCGCGCTATGGATCATCCTCGCTGTCGCGCTGGCGGTTCGGCTGGGCGCGGTGGCGGCGCATCCTCGATACGTCCCGCCCAGCGATCCCGCGGACTACGAGCGAATCGCGCTGAGCGTACGGGATGGCGGCTACCCCGGGCGGACGCAGGGACTCCCCGGGCCGACGGCCTACCGCCCGCCGCTGTATCCGATCGCGCTCGGCATCGCCTATCGCTCAGCTCCCGGGATCGGCGAGCGGACGTGGGCGCGGCTCGTCCAGGCAGGTGTGGGCACCTTCACCGTTTGGCTGGTTGGTGTCGTCGCGTTCCTCGCGCTACGCCGCCGGCGCGTGGCCATCGCCGCCATGGCTGTCGCGGCCGTATGGCCCCCGATGTGGCTCTATGGAGGCGCGTTCCTGTCCGAGGTCCTGTTCGTGCCGCTCGTCCTCGGCACGATCGCCGCCGCGCTGCATTGGCGCGACACCCGCTTGCGACGATGGCTCGTCGGCTGCGGGGTTCTCCTCGGTCTGGCGACGCTCACGCGCGTCAACGGCGCCGCGCTCGCCCTTCCCCTCGCGGTCGCGATGTGGACCGCGACCGACGGGCCGGCGCTCCGGAGAGCCTCGCCGGTCCTCGCGATGCTGGCGGCCGCGGTGGTGACGATTGCCCCGTGGACGATCCGCAACGCGGTGGAGTTCGGCCGCTTCGTGCCGGTGGCGACCGAAGATGGATACACCTTGGCGGGCACGTACAACGACGTGGCCCGCAGGCAAACCGAGTTTCCGGCCGCATGGGTGAGCTGGTACGAGGTCCCGACGAACATACGGGCGATCCGCAAGGTCCCCAACGACGAGCTCGAGTGGAACCACGCCCTGCGCGACGAGGCGCTGCGGTTCGTGCGTGAACATCCGGCGTACGTGGGGAAGGTCGGGTGGTGGAACCTCCGACGGGTCTTCGACGCCGCGGGCTTGCCCTGGCTGCGATATGAGCTCGGACTGGGATACGGGCTGCCGGCTTGGTCCGCGCGCGTCGAGCTGCTGTCGTTCTGGCCGGTGGCGCTCTTGGCTCTGCTCGGCCTCGGGACTCGGGCGGCAAGATCGTTGCCGCGTTGGATAGGGCTTGTCCCAGTCGTGCTGCTGTTGCCGATATTCCTCACCGGCTACATGCGATTCAGAACGCCAATTGACGCACTGCTGGCGATCTCCGCGGGCTGCGCGCTGGCGACGCTCTGGGACCGCTGGCGCGGACCGGCGCGCGCCTAGGGCTTCACCCCGAGTCGTGTACGGTCGGCGCCCGTGAGCGCCGCCCGGCCCGAGGTCAGCGTCATCGTGCCCGTGCGGGACGGCGCCGGATCGCTCCCGGCGCTGCTCGGGTCGCTGGATCGCCAGACGCTCGACCGCGCTCGCTTCGAGGTGATCGTGGTGGACAACGGCTCGCGGGATGGGACGGCGCAGGTGGCGCGCGAAGGCGGCGCGCGGGTCGTCGCCGAGCCCATCCCCAACCGAGCCCGGGCGCGCAACCGCGGAGCCGCGGCCGCGCGCGCCGACCGCTTCGCGTTCACCGACGCCGACTGCGAGGCCGACCCGGGGTGGCTGGAGGCGCTGCTCGCGTGCGCCGGCCGAGCGCCCCTGCTCGCGGGCCCGGTGAGGGTCGCCACCGGCGACCCACCGAACCTTGTCGAGCGCTACGAGGCCCTGTGGCGCTTCGCCCAGGAGCACTGGGTGGCCGACGGGTGGGCGGCCACGGCGAACCTGTGCGTCGAGCGCGCGGCCTTCGAGGAGGTGGGCGGCCTGGACCCGGCATACCGCCACATCGGCGAGGACGTCGACCTGTGCCTGCGCGCCCGGCGCGCCGGCCTGGCGCTGGAGCTGTGCGAGGGCGCGGTGGTCTACCACCAGGCCGAGGACCGGCTGTCGCCGATGCTGCGGCGCGCGTTCTTCCACGGCTACAGCGCCGGTCAGCTCTCGCGCCGGATGGGGATCGGCGAGTTCGCCTGGCGCCACCCCATGCCGCTGGTCGTCGGTCGAGCGGCGATGGGCCAGGTCGGCATCGGGCCGGAGCGCGTCGACCGCGCGGAGTGGCGCCGGATGAGCCGCCTGGCGCGCCTGGCCTACGGCGCGCGCATGGCCGGCTCGGCCTGGGCCGAGCTGCGCCGCGTCCGCTGAGCCACGAGCGTGCGCATGTCCGCGGTCCCGCGGGCCCGGTAGGTCTCGTAGAGCTCCTCGGGGTACTCGGCGCTGAAGCCGAGGTGGTCGTCCACCGACACGACCTCAAGGCCCGCCGCCTCCAGGCGGGCGCGCACCAGCGACCACTCGACGTGGTCGTGCTCCCAGACGTGGATGTCGCCCTCGGAGCCGTAGAGGTAGTCGGGGTCGATGAGCAGCCGCAGCCCGAGTGCGTACTTGGACGGCATCAGGTAGCGCTGCCAGCGGCGGCGTTGGGGGTTCCACGCCCCCGGCCGCGTCAGCTCCCACTCGCGCAGGGCGCGCCGGAACGCGTTGACGTCGCTGGCGGGATCCCAGAACGCCTCGGTCACCTCGTGGTCCAGGTACGCGGCCCCGCCGGGCCGCAGCACCCGCGCGACCTCGTCCAGCAGCCTGAGGTAGTCCGGCACGTGGTGCAGCACGGAGTACGCGGTCACGAGGTCGAAGCCGGCGTCGTCTACGCCGGCGAGGTCGATCCCGTTGAGCTCGAGGGTGCGCACGGCGGGCCCGAACCGCCGCGCCACCACCTTCAGGAAGGCGGGGGAGACGTCGGCCGCCGTGACCTCCGCGCCCAGCGCGATCAGATGGCGCGTGACGTTGCCCGAGCCGCAGCCCAGGTCCAGCGCGCGCGGCCGCTCGCCCGCCGGTGCCGTCCGCTCCAGGGCGGCGGCCAGCGCACGGCGCAGCCGGTCCTGCTCGCGGGGGTTGAAGATCTCGGGGTGACGACGCTCGTAGCGGCGGTGCGCGCTGCGATAGCGCCGCACCGAGTTGGCGACCTGCCGGCGCGCGTGCTCCTCCGTCATCGCGCCCGCCGGCGCTCGCGCGCCCGCGACGGGGCCGCCGCCACCGCCTCGAGCATCTCCACGTAGCCCGGCCGCAGCGCGTCCCACGAGAATCGCGCGTGGACGAAGGCGTGACGCGCGCGGCGGGCGGCCGGCTCCGCGCCCGCCGCCAAAGCCCGATCGAGCGTGGCCGCCACGGCCTCCGGGCGCGCCAGGTCGGCCAGGAAGGCCTCGTCGCCGGTCACGAAGCGCATGACCGGACCGTCGTGGGCCACGACCGGCAGGCCATGGGAGAGCGCTTCGACGAGGACGCGGCCCATCGATTCGTGCCGGGACGCGAGTACGAACGCGTCGGCCGCCCGATAGTGATCGGCGACCTCGCGGGGCGTGACCGTGCGCGCCGTGAAGCCGTCGGCGCCGAGCGCCGCGGTCGCCGCGCGCAGGACCGCCGGGGTCTCCTCCTCGCGCTCCCCGAGGAGGACCAGGTACGGCCGGGGCTCGAGCGACGCCACCGCGTCGACGACGCGGTCCAGGCGCTTGCTCCACAGGTTCAGGGCCGCCACCGACAGGACGACCGGACGGTCGTCGGGCAGTCCCAGCCGGCCTCGCAGCGCGGCGCGCCGGTCGCCGGAGACGGCGTCGGGCTCGGGTTCCATCGCCACTCCCAGCGGGAGGAGGGTGTGGCGCTCGGGCGGATCGCCGTGGGCCAGGGCGGCCTCGTAGGGGCCGGGGGTGAGCTGCTGCACGTGGTCGATCGACCAGTCGAACGGCGGGGGCAGCGGCGCTCCGTTCGAGAGCAGCAGCCGGAAGCGCTGGCGGCTGGCTCGGCGCCAGCGTCCCAGCGCCCCCGCGAGCGCCACGTCGGAGACGTAGACGACATCGGGCCGCCCCCGCGCGAGCCGGGGCAGCACGCGCAGGGCGTAGAGCATCTGCTCGGCGAAGTAGCCGTCGCGCCCCACGGCGCGCCCGGTCAGGCGCGCGGTGCGCGAGGCGCGGCCGGGCGCCCGGGCCGTCCTGTCGTCCCCGCGAGCGGGACCACGAGCCTTCAGCAGGCCCATTCGCAGCCCCGGCTCGGAGCTCAGTTCGGCGAAGCACTCGGTGGCGAACGACTCGAACCCGCGCATGGCGTGACCGAGGCCGGAGCACAGCATCCACACCGACAGGGGGCGCGTTCCGGGCAGGTACGATGCGGGCAGGATGTCCTCGCCGTCCGCCGACCGATTCGAGGACGGCTCGGGGGTCAGCCTCGCCACGCGCACGGCCCGAGGGAGCATCGTCAACGCGGCTTTCCTGACCGCTATCAACGTGCTTGGGCTGGTCAAGGGGCTGGTGGGTGCGACGTTCCTGAGCGCCGGCGACTACGGCCTATGGGGCCTCATCGGCGTCACGACGGCTCTGGTGCTCTGGCTCGGGAGCGTGGGTGTAGACGACAAGTACATCCAGCAGGACCATCCCGACCAGGAGCGCGCCTTCCAGGTGGCCTTCACCCTACAGTGCGGCCTCGCCGCACTGCTCGCACTCGCCGTGCTCGTCGCCATGCCGCTGTTCGCGCTCGTCTACGACGCGCCGGGCATGGTCGCGCCGGGACTGGCCATGGCCCTGAGCCTCCCGGCGGTCGCCCTGCAGGCGCCCCTGTGGATCTTCTGGCGGCGGATGGACTTCCGGCGCCAGCGCAGCCTGCAGATCTGGGACCCGGTCGTCTCGCTGCTCGCCGTCGTGGCGCTGGCGCTGGCGGGGCTCGGCGTCTGGGCGCTTGTCATCGGGACGGTGATGGGGTCCTACGCGGCGGCGGTCGCGGCCGTGCGCGCCTCGCCCTACCGGCTGGGCTGGCGCTACGACGGCGCAGCGCTGCGCGAGTACGTGTCGTTCTCGTGGCCGCTGTTCGTGGCATCGGCCAGCGGGGTGCTGGTGGCGGTCGTCCCCCTGTTCGCCGCCTCGCGCTCGGCCGGCATCGCCGCGGTCGGCGCCATCACGCTGGCCACGACGATCGGCCAGTTCGCCCACCGTGTGGACGAGGTGCTGACGCAGGCGCTGTATCCGGCGATCTGCGCGGTCAAGGACCAGACCGACCTGCTGTTCGCCGCGTTCTCGAAGTCCAACCGGCTCGCGCTGCTGTGGGCGCTGCCGGCCGGGGCGGCGGCGTACCTGTTCGCCGGCGACTTCGTCGAGCACGTCCTGGGCGAGAAGTGGCGGTTCGCCGTCACGCTGATCCAGATCGTGGCGGTCACGGCGGCCGTGAACCAGATCGGGTTCAACTGGACGGCGTTCTACCGGGCGCTCGGGCGGACGTGGCCGATCGCCGTGGCCAACGTCGTCCTGCTCGCCGGTGTGTGCGCCATCTCGGTGCCGCTGCTGGTCAGCCACGGAATCGACGGGTACGGCTGGGGGCTGGCCGCGGCCACTGGCCTCTTCCTCGTGGCGCGGCTGTACTTCCTGACCCGGCTCTTCCCGCTCTCGCAGGTGGTCGGGCCGCTGGCGCGTTCGGCTGTCCCGACCGTGGTGGGCGCGGGCACCGTGCTGGCCCTCCGGGCGGCCGAGGGCGGTCGCGGCGCGGCCGAGGTCGCGGGGGAGGGGGCGCTGTTCGTCGCCGTCGTGGCGGCCACCACCGTTCTGTCCGAGCGCGACCTGCTCCGCGAGATGGTCGGGTACCTGCGGGGCGCCCCCGTCCCGGCCCCTACGGTTTGAGGAAGAGCACGTCCTCGCCCTCGGACGGGACACGGCCCGGGGCGAGCGCGACGTCACCGAAGCCGGTCACCCGCGGGACGTGCGGCCGGTAGCCCAGCTCGTCCATCGCGTCGAAGATCTCGTCGGGATCGCGGCCCACCGCGCGCAGGCGGTCCGGGGAGATCTCGAGCAGCACCGGCGCCTCGGTCGCGGCGAGCGTCCTCACCGCGCCTCGCAGCAGGTCGGCCTCGGCGCCCTCGACGTCGACCTTGACGAAGCACAGGCTCGCCGGCTCCACCCCGGACTCCGCCAGGTGCGCGTCGAGCGTGGTCGCCGGAACGCGCACCGTAGCCAGCGTCTCCCAGTAGCCGCCGTCCAGGGAGCTCCAGCCGAGCTGCCCGGTCAGGTGGAACGTCACCGACTCGGCCGGCCGGTCGCTCAGCGCGGCGGCGTGCACGCGGATCCGGGCGCAGGAGTTGAGGCGGGCGTGCTCGCGGGCGCGCCCGGCGAGGCGCGGGTCCGGCTCGAAGGCGTGGACCGCCCCTTGGGGGCCGACCGCCCGGGCGAAGTGCAGGGCCAGGTAGCCGAGGTGGGCGCCGGCGTCGACGACGGTGGCGCCCGGACGCCCGAAGCGGCGGGCCAGCGCGACGACCGTCGGGTCGTAACGGCCCAGGAGCATGAGTCGCTGGAAGCGGTCGGCCGGGTCGATGCGCAATGCGAACCCGTCGGCGGACCGGTAGACGGTGTCCGCGCGCACGACACGTCGCGCCACGGTGTCCTCGAGCCGCGCCCCCGGGGCTCGGGCGGCCAGGCGCAGCGTGCGCGGCATCGCCCGCGGCGACACGCCGGAGCTCACACGCCGTAGATGCGCTCGACCTCACGCCGATCCACCGACCGGACCGTACACTTGCGCGCCGTGAAGATCCTTCACGTGGGCTGGGGCTTCCGGCCGTGGCGCCCGGGGGGGCTCATCGCGTACGCCGAGGACCTGATGGCCGAGCAGGCTCGCCGCGGCCACGAGGTCGCGTACTTCCTGTCGGGCCGCCACTACCCGGGGCTTCGGCGCCCGCGTCTGCGCCGCTGGCGCCGCGATGGCGTCGCCATGCTCGAGGCGCTCAACGCACCGGTCGTCTTCGCGCTGGAGCGCGGCACCCGCCACCCCGAGGCGGACCTGTCGGAGCCCTGGCTCGAGCGGACGTTCGCCGGCCTGCTGGCCGAGCTGCGCCCCGACGTCGTGCACGTGCAGGAGCTGGCCGGCATCCCCTCGTCGGTGATCGAGGTGGCCCACGACGCGGGCGTGCCGGTGCTGATGACGCTCCAGGACTACTTCGGCCTGTGCTCGACGATGCGCCTGTACGACAGCTCCGGCGCGGTGTGCCTGCGTCGCCAGGTCGGCGCGGACTGCGTGGCCACGAACGCCGGCGCCCCGGCCGACGCCGGGCCGCTGGTCGCTCGAACCCTGCACTTCGAGCTCGAGCGGGCTAAGCGCGCCGTCCCCGGCGTGCGGCGGATCGACTTCGCGCGCGCCCGGCCGGTCGTCGACGCCGTCGTGCAGGCCGTCAGTCGGCTGCGGGCCCCCGGTCCGGGCGCGGCCGAGCCAGCCGCCGGTTCGTCCCGCGACCCGGCTGCCCTGGCCGCCGCCTTCCAGCGCCGCCGCGACGTCAACGTCCAGCGCCTGCGCGCGGTCGACCGGCTGGTCGCCCCCTCGCGCCGGGTGGCCGAGATCTACCGCACCCTGGGCGTGGACGGCCCCAACCTCCAATGGGTGCCGCTGACCGTCTCGCACCTCGAGCACCTGCGCCCGCGGCGCCTGGACGCGCCTCCCCGCCCGGTGACCTTCGCCACGCTGGGCGCCTGCACCTCGCCGTCCAAGGGGCTGCACCTCGTGCTCGACGCGCTGCGCCGGATCGCGGCGGCGGGGGCGGAACGTGAGCTGCGCCTGCTGGTGTACGGGTTCGTGGACCCCGCGGCCGAGGCCGAGCTGGCCGGCCACCCCAGCGTCGAGCTGCGCGGCACCTTCGGGGCACCCCAGCTCGACGAGATCCTCGAGGAGGTCGACGTGGGGCTGCTGCCCTCGGTGTGGGAGGAGGCGTACCCCTTCGCCGGCCTCGAGTTCCTGGCCAAGGGGATTCCCCTCGTCGCCACCCCGATCGGCGGGATCGTCGAGTACGCGCGGGAGGGCGAGACCGCCTGGCTCAACCACGCGCGCACGGGGGAGGGCCTGGCCGACATCCTGCTCGCGGTCGCCCGCGCGCCGGAGCAGGTCGTCGAGCGCCACCGCCGCGTGCGGGAGCTGCGGCCGGAGCTCATCAAGCCGATGCCGGCGCACGCCGAGGAGATGGACGAGCTCTACCGCGAGCTGGCGGCGGCGTAGGTGCGCCGGGACCCCGTCGGCCTGGCGATCCTCGCCGCGCTCATGGCGTGGACGCTCGCGCCGATCGCCTACCTCGTCTACCGATCGGTCGCGCATGACCTGACGATCACCGGCGCCGAGAGCCTGTTCGGGATCGACCAGCTCCAGTATCTGGCGTGGGTCCGCAGCCAGGGGGAGCACGGACTGGCGGCCAACGGATTCGACCTCCGGCTGGGAGACCACGTCTTCGCCCACCCGATGTTCACCCTGAGCGGGCTGGCGTGGCGGGCCGGCCTGAGCCTTCCGGCGACGCTGTTCCTCTGGGCGCCCGTCGCCGCCGGCGTGCTGTTCGCCGGCTTCCGGGCCTACGTGCACCGCACGGTCGAGGGGAGGTGGGCGCGCCCGGCGGCCCTGTTCCTGGCGCTGTTCTTCGTCACCCCGGCGTACGCGGTGCTCTCCTGGCCCGACTGGCCGGGCGCCGCCGACGTCAGCGTCTTCGCCGGAGAGCTGGCCCCGACCGGGGCGCTGTGGGGATACCTCCCCGCCGTCATCGCCATGGGCCTCATGCCGCCGTTCCTCCTGGGAGTGGAGCGGCTGATGCGCGGCGCCCCGGATCGCACGCCCGCCCGGCTCGTCGCGGGAACGGCGGCGGTCGGCCTGCTCGTCAGCTGGCTTCACCCCTGGCAGGGCGAGACGCTGCTGCTGATCGTCGCCGTCGTCGTGCTGTGGGGGCGGGAGTGGCGAAGCCTGCCCCGGCTCGCGGTCCCGCTGGCCGCGACCGTCGCCCCCCTCCTGTACTACGCGCTGCTCGCGCGCGCCGACGCGGCGTGGGACGTCGCGCGCCTGCAGACCCATCCCGAGCGCCCGAGCCTCCTCGCCCTGGCCGTCGTGCTGGCGCCCTTCGCGCTCGCCCTCGCGGCACGCCGGCCCGACGTCTGGAGCGTGCGCGAGCGGATCCTGTACGTGTGGCCGGCGGCCGCCCTGGCCATCTACCTGCTCCCGATCGAGCAGGGGTACTTCCTCCATGCGCTGGAAGCCATGTCGCTGCCTCTGGGCGTCCTGGCCGTGCGCGGCTGGCAGCGCCTGCGCTGGCCCGCGTGGGCGGCCGCGGCCGCGCTGGCTGTCTGCTCGGTGCCCGGCCTCGTCTATGCGGCGCATCGCGAGCGTGAGGCGATCCTGTCGCCCGGCCAGGTGTTCCTGGTCACCGCCGGGGAGGCGCGCGCGCTGAGCCGGCTGGAGGCGGCGCCGGGCGACGGCGGGGTGCTGGCATCTCCCCGCATCGCCTCCGTCGTCCCCGCGCTGACCGGTCGCCGGGTGTGGGCGGGCCACCCGACCTGGACCGAGGACTTCCCGGTTCGCATCGGGGCGGCGGCCGAGCTCTTCCACGGCGACACGGACCCGCGGCGCGCGCAGCGGCTGGTCCGCGGTGCCGGGGTCCGCTACGTGCTGGCCGACTGCACGGCCCCCCGCGACCTGCGCCCCCTGCTGGGCCGGCTCGTCGTCGTGCGGCGGCGCCACGGGTGCGCCACCCTGTACGTCCTGCGCGTCAGCGCCCCCCCGGCGCGGTTCTGAGCTGGCGGCGCGCGAGCACCGCGAACGCCACCGCCGCCGTGGCGAGGAGCGCGAGCATCACCGCGACGTACGCGTAGCCGATCGCGTCGGCCTCCCACGGACGGCGGTAGAAGACGATCGTCGGTCCCAGCAGGACCAGCTCGGCGAGCGCCACCTGACGCACGTAGCCGGCCATGAGGAAGAACGGCAGCCCCCACAGCGCGTACTGGAAGAAGAAGTTGACCCCGAGCACGTAGACGGCCAGCCACAGCAGGACGGCCATCGGGACGGCGCCCCCGCGCGAGCGCGCGCCGACGAACGCCACCGCGATCAGGCCGGCGCCGATCGCCCACGTGCCGTGGTCGTAGAGCTGGAGGCTGAGGTCGGAGAGCGCAACCGAGCGCAGCCCCAGAGCGCCGAAGGGCAGCTCGGGCTGGGCGAGCAGGCTCAGCCCTCCGACGCCGGGCAGGCCGCGGTAGGTCAGGACGTCGGCGGGCGGGAGCGTCCCCTTCAGCGCGAAGGGCGCGAAGGCGAGGGCCACGGGCGCCGCCGCGCCCGCCAGGAGCAGTCCGGCCTCGCGGCGTGAGCGGGCGCTGGGCAGGAGCGCGAGCACCAGCAGGCCCGGGACGGTCTTGATCGCCGCGCCCACGCCGATCAGCAGGCCGGCCGGCAGCGCGCGACCAGGGGCCCCCCGCTCCCACAGGTACACGGCCAGGACGCCGGGGAGGATGGCCAGCGCGTCGATCTGGCCGTGGTAGCCCGAGATGGCCAGGAAGGCGGGCCCGAGGCAGACCAGCGCCGCGGCGGCCAGGCGCTCTCCCCGGCCGGCGCCGCGGCGCCCGAGGAACTCCTGCACGACCCAGGCGATCGCCGCGTCGGCCAGGATCGCGGGGACGCGGACGAGGAAGTCGAAGCTGGCCACGCCCAGCTCCTGGAGCTGCCCCGCGAGCCACACCACCGGCAGGAACGCCGGGGGGTACGGCCAGCGCGTGGCGCCGCGGGCGTCGAACGTCTCGTAGAGGTGCAGCGGGGCGCGCTCGAGCTCGGCGCGGACGAGTCGGAGCGACTCCATGTCGTACGGGTCGCCGCCGGTCGACTTCGCGATCGCCACCGCGGCCACCGTCCCGGCGGCGAGGATCGCCCACAGCAGCGGGTCGAAGCGCCGGCCGACCACGGCGCGCAGACTATGCGCTCCAAGCGATACTGAGCCCGCATGCGGAGCCTGACGCGCCGTCCTCGTGCAGGGACGCTCTCGGCAGGGCTCTGCGCGCTGCCCGTCCTGATGCTGGTGGTGCTGGCCTGGCGGCGGCGCTGGCTGTCCGACGACGGGTTCATCAACCTGCGGATCGTCGAGAACCTGAGGGACGGGTACGGACCGGTCTTCAACCCCGGGGAGCGGGTGGAGGCGTTCACCAGCCCGCTGTGGGTCGGCCTGCTGTGGGTGGGCGAATTGCTGACACCGTCCCTGGACCTCGAGCCGGTCGCGATCCTCCTCGGCGTGGCCTCCGCGGCGCTGGGTCTCGCGGCCGGCACGTACGGTGCCTGGCGCGTGTGGGATCGCGCGGGCCGGGGACCGATCCTTCCGTTCGGCGCGGTCGCCGTGGCGGCGGTTGCGCCGGTGTGGGACTACTCGACAGCCGGACTGGACACCGCGCTGGCGTTCGCCTGGCTCGGCCTCGCCTTCCTCTGCATGACGTTGTCCCTGGACCGGCGCCGCTGGGTGGCGGGGATCGCGGTGCTGCTCGGCCTCGGGCCGCTGGTGCGCCCCGACCTCGCCCTGTTCGCGCTCGCGTTCCTCGGGCTCTTGATCCTGCGCTCCCCGGGTCGGGGTCTCCGCCGCGCGGCGCTGCCGCTGGCCTGCGCCGCAGCGATTCCCGTGGCCTACCAGCTGTTTCGCATGGGCTACTTCGCGACGCTGGTGCCCAACACCGCGCTCGCGAAGTCGGCCGGCCAATCGAGCTGGGACCGCGGCTGGGCCTATACCTGGGACTTCGTCGCCGACTTCTGGCTCTTCGTCCCGCTGCTGGCCTTCGCCGGGGCGGTGGCCGTGCTGGTCCGCGACCTGATAGCCCGGGGCGACCGGGAAGCGATTGCGCTGGTCGTCGTGACGGAAGCCTGCGCCCTCCTGCACGTCGTCTACGTCATCCGCCTGGGCGGCGACTGGATGCACGCCCGCATGCTCCTGCCCGACCTGTTCGCGCTCGCGCTGCCGGTGATGGTGGTGCGCGTCCGCGCGGCGCTGGTGCCCGCGCTCGCCGCCGTCGCCGTGTGGAGCGGGTTCGGGCTCGTCTCGCTGCGCGCGAGCGAGCTCCAGGGCCCTTACTACGTGGAGGACGTTCGCATCCGCTTCGTGGACTTCGTGTCGGATTCCAACCCGGTCCGCCTGCGCGACTTCGCCCGGGCCCCGCAGTACGAGGGTGGCGTCAGGCTGCGCGACCGGGCACGCGCCCACCGCGAGGTGGTGATCGCGACGGTCGTCCTGCCCAACCGGAGCAACCCCACGGTGCCGGCTCGGCGGTCCACGCGCTGGCCCGTGGTCGCCCACTTCCACGCGATCGGGATCGCCGGCTACGCCGCGGGACCACGGGTCTACATCGCCGACGCCTTCGGCCTCGCCGATCCGATCGGCTCGCGGCTTCCCGCGATCGACCGGCGCCGGGCGGGGCACGAGAAGCTCATGGGGGCGGACTGGGTGCTGGGGCGTTTCGCCGTGCCCGGCGCGACGACGCCCGGCACCAACCCCGCGCGCGTGGTCGCCGCGCGGCGGGCGATCCGCTGCGGGCCGCTGGCCCGGGTCGATCGCGCGGTCACCTCGCGCCTGACCTGGGGGCGCTTCTGGTCGAACGTGGGCGAGGCGTGGCGCCTGCGCTGGCTGCGCATCCCGCAGGACCCGCGGGAAGCGGCGGCGCGCTGGTGCTCGCGTCCGAAGTCCCGCTAGCCCCACGCCATGCCGCTGCGCCGCCAGCATCGAGCGGATGCCGCGCGATCTCGGCGACTGGGTCCTGGCCGGCGCTAGCCGGAGGCGTAATGGGCCAGGATCGCCTCGCCGGCGGCGCGCCGGCCCTCATCGTAGGCCCAGCACACCTCCGTCTCCCCATAGCGGCGCCGAACCTCGTCCACGTCGGGGTTCAGCGGGTCCCAGCCCCACTTCTCGCGCCAGTACGCGTAGTGGTGGCGCAGGCGCTCCAGCGCGGCGGGCGAGGGGCGGTCCAGCAGGGCGGCACGCACGACCGCATCCTTGGCGCCCTGTGGGACGGCGCGCCCGACCGCGCGCCGGGCGCGTGCCGCGGCCGCGCCCCAGCCGCGCGCCGGCGCGTCGCGCGCGGTGCGCAGGCTCATGCGGTGCACC
>DATLOP010000341.1:0-3273 GCA_035536255.1 Solirubrobacteraceae bacterium | reverse complement strand
AGGCTCCGCGCGATCTGCGACACGTCCACGAGTCCGTCGGTGGAGCGCAGGCTCACCTTCGAGCAGCCGCACTTCCCGTCGGACAGCAGCTCGCGCACCAGCACCGCCACCTTCGTGCCCTCCACCGAGCGCAGGTGGTCGACCACGCCCTCGGAGTAGTTCTCCTCGGCGCCGGTCTCGGCGTAGTCGCGCGCGGTCAGGCGGGTGATCGTCAGGCGCCCGTCGTCGTAGCGCTCGACGTTGGCCAGCCCCCGGGCCAGCAGCTCGAGCTTGCCGTAGGGGATCCCCTCGTACAGGCGCCGGTACATCTCGTGGACGTCGACGCCGGCGTCGATCAGCTCGGCCGCCATGACGTGGGCGCGGGTGCCGGTGTTCTCGTACATGAAGCGCCCGGTGTCGGTGACCAGTCCGACGTACAGCGCCTCGGCGATCGAGGTCGAGGGCTCCACGCCCAGCCCGCGCATGAGGTCCCACACGATCTCGGCCGTGCACGAGGCCTCGGGCACCACGTGGTTGACCGTCCCGAACTGCGTGTTGTCGTGGTGGTGGTCGATGTTGAGGATGTGGGCGCCCTCGCGCTTGAGCATGTCGGCCGGGTTGCGGTCGATGTTCCCGCAGTCCAGGAAGACCACCGTGCGCTCCTCGACGTCGTCCGGGGGGACGCTGACCAGGCCGTCGAGCAGGAAGAAGCGGTACTCGTAGGGCAGCGGGAACTCGTCGGCGGCCATGAACATGACCGAGTCCTTGCCCAGCTTGCCCAGGACCTCGTTCATCGCCACCAGCGAGCCCAGGGCGTCGCCGTCGGGGTTCTCGTGCGTGACCAGGATGAAGCGCTCGGCGTCGCGCAGCTCGCCCAGCACGCGCTCGCGCGACTCCGTGGACACCGTGGCGCTCACTCGCCGACCTCGCGGTCGATCAGCTCGGAGAGCCGCATCCCGCGCTCGACGCTGTCGTCGTAGACGAAGTCCAGGGTGGGCGTGTGCTTCATGCGCAGCTCGCCGGCCACGCGGCGCTGGAGGAAGCCGTGGGCCGAGCGCAGGCCGTCCAGCGACGCCTCGCGCTCGTCCTCGCCGCCGAGGACGCTCACGTAGACGCGCGCATGGCGCAGGTCGGGGCTGGTCTTGACTCCGGTCACGGTCACGAAACCTACGCGCGGGTCCTTCAGGTCGGTGGCGACGGCGTCGCTGAGGACCTGGCGTACCGCTTCGTCAACCCGGCGCAGGCGATCGCTGCGCATCCTAGAGCCTGCTCAGTCGAGGAGGTCTCCCAGCGAGCTGACCGTCCGCTGGACCGTCACGCCGCTGGGAAATCGTGCATCGAGCCAGGCCTCCAGGCGGTCGGTGGCCTCGTCCAGACGCCGCGGCGTGTTCGCCGTGAAGGCGGCGACGACCGTGGCCAGCTGCCAGCGGTCGTGCGGCCCGGCCTCGGCCACGGTCCCGCCCATCTTCTGCACGTATGCCTTCACGGGCGCCAGCTCGCGCCGGCGCGCCTTCAGGCTCCCGGCCTCCGGGAAGTGCAGCTCGATCTTGAGGACCGCGACGTACGCCTTCGCGCCGTCGCCGTCGCCCATTAAGCGAGCTCTCGCTCCACCTGGCGCGTGGCATAGACCTCGAGGATGTCACCGGCCTTGACGTCCTGGAAGTCGCGCAGCACGATCCCGCACTCCTGGCCCGCCGTCACTTCCTTGACGTCGTCCTGGAAGCGGCGCAGCGAGGCGATCTCGCCGTCGTAGACGACGGTGCCGTCGCGCACCAGGCGCGCCTTGGAGCCCGGCGTGACCCGGCCCTCGAGGACCTCCGAGCCGGCGATCGTGCCGACGCGCGAGGCCTTGAACAGCTGCTTGATCTCCACGCGGCCGAGCTCGTCCTCGACCTCCTCGGGGGCGAGCATGCCCTCCATGGCCAGGCGCAGGTCGTCGATCGCCTTGTAGATCACGTTGTACGTGCGGATCTCCACGCCCTCGCGCTCGGCCACGCTGCGCGCGTCGCCCACCGGGCGGACGTTGAAGCCCAGGACCACGCCCTCGGAGGCGGCGGCCAGCATCACGTCGGACTCGTTGATCCCGCCCACGCCGCGATGCACGGTCGTCACCGAGACCTCGCTCTGCGGCAGCTTGGCGATCTCGTCCTCCAGCGCCTCCAGCGAGCCGGCCACGTCGGCCTTGAGGACCAGCGGCAGGTCCTGCATCTCGCCCTGCTGGGCGCGGGTGAAGACGTCCTCCAGGGTCATCTTGCGGCCCGAGCGCCGGGCGATCGCCTCGGTCTTCAGGCGCTGGGCGCGCTCGCCGGCCAGCTGGCGGGCGCGGCGGTCGTTCTCCACGACCTTCACGTGCTCGCCGGCCTCGGGAACCCCGTCGAAGCCGAGGATCTCGACCGGCTGTCCCGGCAGGGCCTGCTTGACCTTCTCGCCCAGGTGGTCGTGCATGGCGCGGACCTTGCCCCAGTGCGCCCCGGCCACCAGCGGGTCGCCGACCACCAGCGTCCCGCGCTGGACGAGGATCGTCACGACGGGACCGCGGCCCGGGTCGAGCTTGGACTCGATGACCGCGCCGGAGGCGTCGGTGTCGGGATTGGCCTTGAGCTCCTCCAGCTCGGCGACGACGGTGATCGTCTCGAGCAGGTCCTCGAGGTTCTGGCGGGTCTTGGCCGACACGTCGACGAACTCGGTCTCGCCGCCCCAGTCGGCCGGGTTCAGGCCGCGCTGGGCCAGGTCGGCGCGCACGCGGTCGGGCTGCGCGCCCTC
The DNA here is from genome assembly GCA_035536255.1 of Solirubrobacteraceae bacterium. Lineage (GTDB taxonomy): Bacteria > Actinomycetota > Thermoleophilia > Solirubrobacterales > Solirubrobacteraceae > AC-38. Next base: position 531 of record DATLOP010000341.1, on the reverse strand, counting down.
CTTGTCGATCTTGTTTACCGCGACGACGATCGGGACGTCGGCCGCCTTGGCGTGGTCGATCGCCTCGTCGGTCTGCGGCTTCACGCCGTCGTCGGCCGCCACCACGATCACCGCGATGTCGGTGACGCCGGCGCCGCGGGCGCGCATGGCGGTGAACGCCTCGTGGCCGGGCGTGTCGAGGAAGGTGATGAGCTTGTCCTGGTGGTGGACCTGGTAGGCGCCGATGTGCTGGGTGATCCCGCCCGCCTCGCCGGCCGCCACCTCGGTCTCGCGGATGGCGTCCAGCAGCGAGGTCTTGCCGTGGTCGACGTGGCCCATGATCGTCACGACCGGCGGGCGGTAGGCCAGGTCCTCCTCGGCGTCCTCGATCTCGGGCTCGACCTCGACCTCGTCGGCCGCGTGGACGATCTCGATCTCCTTCTGGAACTCCTCGGCCAGGACGCCGATCGCCTCGTCGGAGAGCGTCTGGGTCAGCGTGGCCATCTCCCCCAGGCTCATGAGCTTCTTGATGATCTCGGGGACGGCGACGCC
>DATLOP010000340.1:0-15976 GCA_035536255.1 Solirubrobacteraceae bacterium | reverse complement strand
GGGCGGGGGGCGGGTGGGGGTGGGGCTCTCCTGGCCGGCGCTGTCGGCGGGGGCGACGGTGGCCGGGTCGTCGGCAGCAGGGCGAGGGGATCGACGTACCCGTTGGGGTCGGCGGCGCGGCGGACTCCGAGGTGCAGGTGCGGCCCGGGCGTGCTGCCCCGGCCGGTCTTGCCGACCCGGCCGATCCGGTCCCCCCGGTCGACTCGCTCGCCCGCCGCCGTGGCGATCGCCTCGAGGTGTCCGTAGGTCACCGCGTAGGGGCCGCACGTCACGGTCACCGCCCGGCCGAACCCGCCGGCCGCGCCCGCGAACCGGACCCGGCCGGCGCACGCCGCGCGCACCGCCGCCCCCGCGCGCGCGGCGATGTCGATGCCGCGATGCTGCCCGCGGGCGTAGGGGTCCGCGGCGCTCAGCGCGAACCGCTCGGCCACCGGCCCGCGGACCGGCCACGCCCACCCGCGCTCCCCCGCGCGCGCCGTTCCGGCGCTCACGACGAGCGGCGCGACGAGCAGGACGACGAGAGGGAGCGTTCGCATCGCGCCGGTGTACCGGGAGGGCGCACGTGGATGGCCCGCCGCGCGCCGGCCGGTGCGTCCCCTGCGCGAAGTCGTCGCAATCCATGGTCCGACGGTCGCCACCCGCCGCCCGATCGGCGAACCGGTTGCGGTTAACCCCCTATATCGGGGTTAAGGGCAACCGGTGCCGTCAACATCGACGCTTGACCGCGGTATGCGCGGTGAAGTGCCGGTGCTAGGGCCGGTCGGCCTGCAGGGCGCGGTAGAGCTCGTTGGCCGGGACGCCGGTGAGCTCGGCGACGACCTTGGCCGCGGGGCGGGCGCGGGCGCCGGCGTCGACGAGGCGGCGGAGGGCCTCGACCGCCGGGTCGAGGTCGGCGTCGCCCTCGGGCGCCGGGCCGATCACCAGCACGATCTCGCCGCGCGGGGGCGCGGCGGCGTAGCGCTCGGCCAGCGACGCGGCCGGCCCGCGCACGACCTCCTCGTGGACCTTGGTCAGCTCGCGGCAGACCGCCACCGGGCGCTCAGGATCCAGCGCGCCCAGCACGGCGAGTGTCGCGCCGACCCGGCGCGGCGACTCGAACGCCACTACGGTCTCAGGCGCCGACAGCGCCGCCTCCAGCGCCGCGCGCTTGCGCGGCAGAAAGCCCGCGAAGCGCCAGCGGTCCGCGGGCAAGCCCGAGGCGACCAGCGCGGTCAGGGCGGCCGACGGCCCGGGCAGGACCTCGACCGCCAGCCCCGCCGCCACGCACGCCCGCACGAGCACGAAGCCGGGGTCGGAGACCAGCGGCATCCCGGCGTCCGAGACCAGCGCCACGACCGCGCCGTCGCGCATCCGCCCCACGAGCTCCCGCGCGCGCGCCGCCTCGTTGTGCTCGTGGTAGGAGACCAGCGGCGCGCGCACCCCGTAGCGGTCCAGCAGCACCCGCGTGCGCCGCGTGTCCTCGCACGCGATCGTGTCCGCCGCGCGCAGCGACGACAGCACGCGCAGCGTCACGTCCTCCAGGTTCCCGATCGGCGTCGGGCAGACGACGAGCCGGCCGGCGGCGGTCAAAGCGGTTCCCTCACCGGAATCGGGCAGACGACGAGCCGGCCCGCGGCGGCGGTCAAAGCAATTCCCTCACCGAAATCGAGCAGACCACGAGCCGGCCGGCGGCGGTCAAAGCCGTTCCCTCACCGGAGCCGTTCCTCGACGCGACAGGGCGGCGGCGAGCTCACGCCGCTCCGAGCCCGTCCAGCGCCAGGGCGGCCGCGCCGATCATGCCGGCCTCGCCGCCGAAGCGTGCTGGGACGATCTGAACGAGGTCGCGGCCAGGTCGAAGCGCTCGGGCGGCCACCTCGGCGCGCACGGGCTCCAGCAGCAGCTCCCCCGCCCCCATCACGCCGCCGCCCAGCACCACGAACTCGGGGTTGAAGATGTTCACGTAGGACGCGACGCCGACGCCCAGCCGCGAGCCGATCAGCTCCAGGACCGAGCGGGCCACCGCGTCGCCGTCGTGCGCCAGCTCGGTGACCAGCGCGCCGGCGATCGCCCGGCCCGAGGCCATGGCCCGGCCCAGGGCGGACTCCGGCGCACGCTCGGCCGCCGCGCGCGCCTCGCGCGCCAGCGCCGTGCCCGACGCCACGGCCTCCAGGCAGCCCCGGTTGGGGCAGTTCCCCTGGCAGCGCGGCCCGTCGGCGTCGACCACCATGTGCCCCAGCTCGGCCGCCGCGCCCACCGACCCGCGGTACACGGCGTCGTCGAGCACCAGTCCGCCGCCGATCCCCGTCCCCACGGTCAACGTCACCGAGTGCCGGGCGCCCCGCGCCGCGCCGAACCGGTGCTCGGCCAGCCCGGCCACGTTGGCGTCGTTGTCCACGAACACGGGCACCGCGAGGCGCTCGGCCATGAGGTCGCGGAACGGCACGTCGAGCAGCGGGAGGTTGACCGCCTGGACCGCCACGCCGCGCTCCTGGTCGATCGTGCAGGGGATCCCGAAGCCGACCGCGGCGACCGGCCCGTCCAGCGTCTCGCGGAGCTCGTCGACCGCGGAGACGGCCGCGTCGAGCAGCCCGTCGCGGTCCAGCCCGGTGGCCGCGCGGCGGGTGCGGTGGTGCACGTTGAGATTCGCGTCGACCGCACCCGCGAGGAGCTTGGTCCCCCCCAGGTCGACGCCGACGACGCACGGGGCGGCCATGGCCCCTGTCACCATACCCGCTCGATGACAGACGACCGAGAGCGCCCGCAGTACACGCGCTACCGGTCGCGCCGGCGGCTGCTCGACGGCCTCCGGCGCGGCCCCGAGCCCGAGTTCAAGGACGTCGGCGGCGTGCGCGAGGAGCGCCGTCGCCGCCGGGGCCGCGCCGGCCGCAAGCCGGTCACCCCGGGCCGCGTGGCCAGGTGGATCGCGCTCGCCATAGGCGCCTGGCTCGCGCTCAGCCTGGTCCTGTTCCTGGCCAGCGCGCAGGTCGAGCAGGGCAAGGTCTCGGACTCCGCCGAGCGCGCCCTGGACGGCGGCGGCCCCCTCCCCTTCACGCCCAACACCATCCTCGTCATCGGGTCCGACGCCCGCCCCAGGGGGACCCGGGAGGGCGGCGCCAACGTGGTCGGCGAGCCCAGCCGCTCGGACACGCTGCTGCTCATCCGCACCGGCGGCTTCAAGAGCGCGCGGCTGGCGATCCCCCGCGACACCGTCGTCGACATCCCGGGCCACGGCGAGGACAAGATCAACGCCGCCTACGCGATCGGCGGCCCCGCGCTGACCATCACGACCGTCGAGCGCTACCTGGGCCTGGAGATCAACCACCTCGTCGAGGTCAACTTCGAGAACTTCCCCGACTTCGTCGACGCGCTGGGCGGCGTGGACGTGACGCTGCCCAACCCGGTCCGGGCCAAGCTCGACGGCGGCGACGAGGCGGGCGGCACGACCATCGACCTCCCGCGCGGCACCAGCCACGTCGACGGGCGCATCGCGCTCGCCCTCGCGCGCGTGCGCGTGAACCAGGCCGACCCGGGCGAGAACGACATCGACCGCGCCGAGCGCCAGCAGCGCATCCTCAACGCGATCCGCGGCAAGCTGGTCTCGGGGTCGACGTTCGTGCGGCTCCCGTGGGTCTCGTGGTCGGCGCCGAAGGCGATCCGCACCGACATGAGCGGGCCCACGCTGCTCGCGCTGTTCGCGGCGATCCAGATGGGCGGGAATCCCGAGCCGCGGGTGCTCAGGCCGTCCGGGGTGGCGACCACGTCGGGGGGCGGCTCGGGGCTCGTCGTCTCCGACGACGAGAAGCGCAGCGAGGTCGCGCGCTTCCTCGACTAACCTACACATCATGAAGCGCACACGTCTCGTCGCCGCCGTGGCCGTCTCGCTCCTCGTCCCGGCCACCGCGCTCGGCGCCTGGAGCTCGGGCCGCTACGCCGGCCGCACCGTCCAGGCCAAGGCGATCGCGTTCACCGCGTCCCAGACGCGGCTGAGCTACCTGCGGCTCTACGCGCGCTTCCGCTGCACCGACGGCGAGGTCTTCACCGCCCCGCTGCGCGGCTTCCCGTCGCAGCGGATCGGCCCCGACGGCCGCTACCACGCCATCTACACCGGGGCCACGGGCGCCAGCCGCTACGTGCACCGCGGCACGGTCGTCAACCGCCGGGCCAGCGGGACCTTCACCGGCCGGCGCGTCTACAACGAGCGCAACCGCCTGGACCGCAACGGCGAGATCGTGTGCGTCACGGGCGTGGTGCGCTACTCGATCCCGCGCCTCTAGGCCGCGTCACACCGGGGCGGGGCGCGGGCGGCTCGAGGCCAGCGCGACGCCGGCGAAGATGAGCACCAGGCCGGCCACGGCGGCCGCCGTGATCGTTTCGTCGAGCAGCAGCGCGCCGTAGGCCAGCGACAGCGGCGGGATCAGGTAGGACACCAGCGAGCTGCGCGCCGCGCCCAGCTCGGCGATCAGGCGGTAGAAGATGACGAAGGCGAACGCCGTCCCGGCCACGCCGAGGACGACGACCGCGAGGACCGCGCGCATCCCCGGCGCGCCGGTGGGCGGCGTGGCCACGGCGAGCGGCAGCGTGAGCAGGCAGCCCGCGGCGATCGAGATGAAGCTCGTGGTCAGGGCGGGCACGTCGCGGTAGCCGCGCTTGACCAGGAACGAGGCCAGGCTGTAGAAAGCCGCCGCGCCGACGATCGCCACCGCGCCGAGGAACTCCCACAGCGAGTGGATCGTTTCCACGCCGACCAGCAGCGCGACGCCGGCCAGGCCGAGGACCAGCCCGGCCGCCTGACGGCCCGCCACCCGCTCGGTGGGGTCGGCGAACGGCGCGAACATCGCCACCCACAGCGGCGCCGAGGCGATCAGCACCGCCGTCAACCCGCTCGGGACCTCGAGCTCGCCGAACGCGATCAGCAAAAACGGCGCGGCGATGGCCAGCAGCCCGAGCAGCGCCGCGGTGCCCGGGCGGTCGCGGACGTCGCCCAACCGCGTGCGCGCCGGCCCGTTCTGGGCGCGGATGATCGCGTAGAGCACGACCGCGCCCAGCAGTGTGCGCGCGAACACGACGAACCCCGGCGAGAAGTCCTCCAGGGCGTACTTGATGAGCAGGTACGACGCGCCCCAGAGCATCGCCAGGAGGCCCAGGAGGCCGGCCTGGCGGGCGGTCACGCGGGCTTCTTCTTCGCCCCGTCCTTGCCCGAAGCCGATTCCTTCGGCTTGTCCTTCTTGGTCGCCTTCTCTTCCTTGACCTTCGCGTCGCGCTTGTCCGCCCCCGACTCCGCCGAGTCCTTGAGCTCGCGTGCGCGCTTCTTGGTGCCGTAGTCGGTGTTGTAGAAGCCCGACCCCTTGAAGTGGACGGCCACGGGGTGGAACACGCGCTGGACCGGGGCCTCGCAGACCGTGCACGCCTCGACCGGCTCGTCGGTCATGCGCTGCATCACCTCGAAGTTGTGCCCGTTGTCGCAGCGGTACTCGTAGATCGGCATGGCCGGGAGGAGGATAGCCCGCGCCCGCGCGCGGACCCCGGACCTACGGCCCGAGGTACACGAGCGAGAACTCCGGGCTGGTGATCGCGCCGCCGCTGGTGATCCGCACGTCGAGCGCGTCGTTTCCGGCGTTCGTCTGCTGCGCCAGCACCTCCACGTAGTCGCCGGCCGCGAGGGTCCAGACCGCGGTCACCGTCTGGAACGGGTCCGGGACGGCCGAGCTCGCGCTCTCGGTGTCCGCCGCGATCGCGTTCGATCCGTTGTAGCGCAGCGCGAGCTCGCGGCGCCCGTCGGCGTCGGCCTCCCAGAGCACCGAGGCCGTCACCAGGTAGGTCCCGAAGGCCGGCGCGGTGAGCCGGGTCGGCGTGGAGTTGTCGTGGATGAACGCCCCGCCCTTCTCGAATCGGGCCGTGAAGAAGCTCAGCGGCACCGACGCGTTGGCCGCGATCGACTGCTCGCCGTTGGAGGCGACCCGGCTCACGCGGGCGGCCGGGAACCCCGTGAGCTTCTGCGGCGTCACGCTGAATGGCTGGAGCTCGCCTTGACCGACCGACGAGGCCGCGAGGTCCTCTTCGGTCACCGTGTTGTCGGCGATCTCGCCCGAGGCCACGGAGTTGAGGCCGAGGTCGCTGGCGGTGAGCGACTGGTCGATGACCTCCGAGCTGCCCACCGAGCCCGGCCCCAGGTCCACCGCCTGCAGCGACTCGTCGACCACCCGTGCCGAGTCGACCGACGCCACGGCGAGGTCGACCAGCGTCACGGCGGCGTTGGCGAGCTGCGCGGTCGTGACCGAGTTGTCGGCGAGCTGCGCGGTCGTGACCGAGTCGTCGGCCAGCTGCGCGTTCGTGACCGAGTCGTCGGCCAGCTGAGCGCTCGTCACCGAGTCGTCGGCCAGCTGCGCGCTTCCCACGGCGTCGGGCGCCAGCTTGGCCGCCGTCACGGCGCCGTTGGCCAGCTTGGGCGCGGTCACGGCCAGGTTGGCCAGCTCGAACGTGCCCACGGAGGCCGCACGCAGCCGGGGATCCGGGTACGCGCCGGTCAGGTCGCCGCCGGCTCCCACGCCATCGATCCCGGCCGGCGCCTGCCGGCGCAGGGCGGCGATCGTGCCCCGGGCCAGGGTCCGCAGCGTCAACGTGCGGCTGCGCACGTGGCGGCCGAGGACCTGGCGGTTGCCGATGTGCCGGGCGCGGACCGCGCTGGTGGCGATCTCCTCACGCGTCACCAGGTCGCGCGCCGCGTCGGCCACGGGATCGGCCGCCGCCGGGGCGCCCAGCGCGATCATCAGGGCCACGAGAGCCAGGACCCCGGAGGGGGTGGGACGCAGCTTCGACCACATTGGGGACCTCCTTGTCCGCCGCTAGAGTCCGCCCGCGATGGCGGACGACGTGGTGACTATGGACAAGATCGTGGCGCTGTGCAAGCGCCGCGGCTTCATCTTCCCCTCGTCGGAGATCTACGGCGGGATCGGGTCGACGTACGACTACGGCCACTACGGCGTCCTGCTCAAGCGCAACGTCAAGGACGAGTGGTGGCGCGCCATGCTCCAGGAGCGCGACGACATCGTCGCCCTGGACGCGGCGATCCTCATGTCGCCCAAGGTGTGGGAGGCGTCCGGGCACCTGGCCTCCTTCACCGATCCGCTCGTGGACTGCCGCAAGTGCGGCCAGCGCTTCCGGGCCGACCACCTCGACCAGCTCGAGTGCCCGGAGAAGCCGTCCAAGCACCCGGGTGAGGGCCCGAACTGCGACCTCACCGAGGCGCGGGCGTTCAACCTCATGTTCGAGACGACGATGGGCCCGGTGAAGGAGTCCGGCGCCGAGATCTACCTGCGGCCCGAGACGGCGCAGGGGATCTTCGTCGACTTCCCCCAGGTCCTGCAGACCGCCCGCAAGAAGCCGCCGTTCGGGATCGCGCAGGTCGGCAAGTCGTTTCGCAACGAGATCACGCCCGGGAATTTCATCTTCCGCACCCGCGAGTTCGAGCAGATGGAGATGGAGTTCTTCGTCCCGCCGGGCGAGGCGGACACGTGGTTCGAGTACTGGCTGGGCGAGCGCTTCCGCTGGTACACGCAGCTGGGGATCCGCAAGGACCACCTGCGCCTGCGCGCCCACGACGCCGACGAGCTGTCGCACTACTCGTCCGGGACCTCCGACGTGGAGTACCTGTTCCCGATCGGCTGGTCGGAGCTGGAGGGCATCGCCAACCGCGGCGACTTCGACCTGCGCCAGCACGCCGAGCACTCGGGCAAGAAGCTGGAGTACTTCGACTCGGGGACGGGCGAGCGCTACGTGCCCCACGTGATCGAGCCGGCGGCCGGCGCCGACCGGGCGACGCTGGCCTTCATGGTCGACGCGTACGACGAGGAGGAGGTCGAGGGAGAGTCGCGGACCGTCTTGCGCCTGCACCCCCGCCTGGCCCCGGTCAAGGTGGCCGTCCTGCCGCTGGTGCGCAAGGACGGGCTGCCCGAGCTGGCGCAGGAGGTCTACGGGACGCTGAAGCCGCTGGTCCAGGCCGAGTACGACGAGGGCGGGTCGATCGGCCGGCGCTACCGCCGCCAGGACGAGATCGGGACGCCCTGGGGCGTGACCATCGACCACCAGACGACCGAGGACCGGACGGTCACGCTGCGCGACCGCGACTCGCTGTCGCAGGAGCGCGTGGCGATCGACGAGCTGGCGGACGAGGTCCTGCGCCGGCTGCACGCGCCCTGGACCTCACCCAAGGCTTCCGAATAGTCTTCGAGTCCTGATGTCTTCGCGCACGGTCCTCGCCGCCGCCGTCCTCGCCCTGGGCCTGCTCCCGGGGACGGCGTCCGGCGCGGTCACGATCGGCAGCAACCTTGCCGGCGATGCGGTGGACAACCTCCCCGGCTACTGCGGCATGGTGTGCACGGGGACCAACCTCAACCTGCCGGCGACGAGCACGGCGGCCAACGGGCTGACCTCCCCGATCACCGGGGTGGTCGTGCGCTACCGGGTGAAGTCGGGCAGCGCGGGCGACGCCGTGGCGCTGCGCGTCCTGCGCCCCGGCGGGGGCACGACCTTCACCGGCGCGGGGACGAGCGGTCCCGGGACGCTGCTCGTCGGAATGACGGAGCTCGCCGCCCAGGTCTCGATCCAGAGCGGGGACAGCGTGGGCCTGAACGTCGCCAACGAGAAGATCGTGTGGGCGAACACTGGCGGCGCCACCGGCCTGGCGTGGGGCCAGCCGAACGGCTTCCCCACGGGGCTGGCCGACGGCGCGACGGGCGCCGGAGCGGGCCAGACGTCGCGCGAGCTGCTCGTCCAGGCGGTAGTGGAGCCCGACGCGGACGCCGACGGGTTCGGCGACGAGACCCAGGACGGCTGCCCGGCCGACTCGGCGCGTCAGACGCCGCCGTGCGGGACGGGCGACCCGAACCCCAACGGCAACCCGCCGCCGCCGTCGCTCGCGGCGCCGCGGATCACGCTGCAGCGCGTCGTCCCGGCCTCCTTCCGCCTCGGCTCCCTGGCGCGGCTGCGCTTCCGGCTGTCCGAGCTGGCCTCCTACCGCCTGACGTTCGACCAGCGGCTGCCCGGGCGCGTGCGGGGCCGGCGCTGCCTGCCCGAGTCGCGGACCGTGCGCACGGGCACGCGGTGCGCCGCGTACCGCCGCCGGGGCGTGCGCAGGGGCCGCGGGAGCGCGGGCCTCAAGAGCCTGGCCTTCCGCGGACGCCTGGCCGGCCGCGCGCTGCCGCTGGGGCGCTACCGCGTGACGTTCGGTGCGGTGGACGTCGAGGGCAACCCCGCGCGGTCGCGCACGACGTTCTTCACGCTGCGCGCCCCGCTGCGGCGCTAGTCACTCGCGCAGCCGGGAACGGGCGGTCAGCGTGAAGCCGCCCGGCCGCTGCTTCGCCGAGACGTCCCGGATTTCGATCCGGGGATCCGCAAAGACCGTGAGGCTGAGGAAGCCGCCGAACAGGACGTTGGGCGCCAGCAGCACCTGACCGTTGCGGGCGGCCACGACGACCTGACCGCGCAGCCGGCGCCCGAGGATGCTCGCGCTGCCCTCGAACACCAGGGCCCCGTCGCCCGATGCGACGGGCCGGACGTCGAAGTTCCCGGGCAGCGCCCGCCGGAGGTCGGCGTCCGAGATGGTGGCGGTGCCGACGATGTCGCGCCCGCGCTTGCGCAGCTCGAGCTTGCGCAGCCGCAGCGTGAGGATCCGCGCCCCGTCGACGGTCGCGTCGAGCCTCTCCGTGTCCGCCGTCTTCACCAGCAGGTCGGCGAACCGCCCGGGCCCGGCGTGCCCGTCGCGCATCCGAATCGTCGTCTCGTCGGCGCGGCCCCAGAGGAGCTCCAGGGCCGGGAAGGAATCGACGTCTACCTCCTCGACCGTCCCGTTGTCGCTGAGCCGGTCGCGGAGACGGTTTTCGGCGATGTTGGGCAGGATGAGCTGGAGAGCGACGAGCACGACGACCAACGCACCGACCACCCCGGCCGCGATCAGTCCGACCCGCGACCTCGTCACGGCCCGCCCCCCTAGTCGGTCAGCAGCGCCCGGGCGCAGGCGGTGCCGGCGCGCAGCGTGTCGGCCCAGTCGTGCTCGGGCTCGATGAGCATGCGCATGGCGATGCCGTCGGCCAGCGCGAACAGGATCGCCACGACGGCCTCGGGCTCGTCGTGGAGCCGGATGACCCCCTCGTCCTGCTTGGCCTCCAGCAGCTCGGCGACGTGGGCGCGGGTCCGCCGCGTGAGCGCCGCGACCTCGGCGCCGATCTCCTCGTTGCGCCGGGCGACCGTGAACAGCTCGAACCAGAGCGTGATGAACTCGGGCTGATGCTCGACCAGGTCCTCGAGCGAGGACACGAGCGCCTGGATGAAGTCGTCCGCGGTGTGCGCGTCGACGAGCGCCGCGTCGAGCATCTCCATCCGGATCTCGGTGTCGCGCCGGACGACCTCGACCAGCAGCCGCTCCTTGGTGCCGAAGTAGTAGTGGAGCAGGCCCCGGGACACGCCCGCCTCCCGCGCCACGTGGTCGAAGGTCGACCCCGCCGCACCTCGCTGCGCCACGCTGGACCGCATCGCATCCACGATCCGCTGCGCCTTTTCCCCTGCAAGATCGCGGGGCTTGGAAGCTGCCTCCATGTCCGGGGACTCTAGCTGGACAGCCAGCCAGGTTCCTCGGCCGCAGCAAACGCCTCATCCCGCGTCGAGAACGCATGCAGCCCCACGGCCTTCCCGTCCTGCAGGCGCCAGAGATGGAAGACCTCCCCCTCGACCCGCGCGCCACTCGCCTTCCCGGTGCCGGACTGCCGCGCCGTCACGACGACCCAGTCCCCGCCATCGACCATCTCAACCGGCTCGATCACGTAGTCATCGAAGTCCGACGAGACACCCACAAACACCTGCACCGCCCCCTCCAGCCCCCGATACGTCCCCGGATCCGGAAGCTCCTCGCGATCCGTCAACACGAACCCAGGCGCCACCGACTCCAGAACCGCCGCAAAGTCCCCGCGGTTGAACGCGGCATAGCCCTCCCGGAGCCGATCAAGATCCTCCTGCGCCATGGCGCCCAGTATCCCGCGCACCTGCCAACTCGCAGCTCTCGCGCCGTTCCTGCCGAGCAGAGCGGTTAGACCTCTTCGCCCTCAGGCTCGACATGCTCGGCGACGTTTCCCTCGTCCTGCTCCTGCTTCTCCTCCTGGGCCTCCGCGAGTGCGGCCCTCCTCTCCCGGAGCCTGCGGAGCGTGCGCATCCGCTCAGCCCGACGCAGCTCTTCGGCCGCAGGGGTGTCGACCGCATCACGCCTCTGCATATCGAGGTAGCTGGCCGGCTGGAACAGCGCGCCAAGGTGTGCGTTCAACTCCTGGTCGTCGCGCTCTTTCGCTAGGCGCTTCAGTTCGGTATATGCATCCATGAGGGCTGCGATTGCACCGGGATGGACGCCGACGTGCTCGGACGGGCCTTCTTGCTGCGCGAGGGTGAGCGCACGCTCAGCCTGCATGCCCACGAGCCGAACGTCACGCTGGAGGCTCTCAATGCTTCCCAGGATCGTGGCGAGCGTCTGCTCGACGTCGGTCCCCTCTGCCAGCTTCATAAGGTTGATGCTCGTGGACACGGGAGAATCGACCTTCCCGCCAGTCACAGCGTTCGACAAGTGCTTGGCCACATCGTCACGCGCGGCCGATGAGCTCTTCAAGCTCGTTTCATCAAAGAAAATCGTCCGCATCGAGAACAGGTCCGCCGGCATTTTCCCCTTCTCAGACTCGCTGGCGATGAGCACGACCGGCAGCTGGGCGGTATGGCGAACCGCGAGTTCCCAGTAAACGTTTGGGTTCGCGCCGGTGAGATCGGCCACCGCCCCCTTTGCCGTCAGGACATGGTCGATCACCTGGGTAGGGATCTGACCAGGCTCCGCGATGTGATCCGCGCGTACAGTGCTCAGCCCGACTTGCTCGGCAGCGGGCTTTACGACTGCGCTCAACACCCCATCGGCGCGCTCCCGGATCTCGCTTCCGTCTTCACCGATCGGGGTGATGAAGAAGCACTCGTTCTCAGGCTTGGGCAGATCGATCGCCATACGCCGGATTCTAGTTACTTCGCACCACGCATCCGGCGCTGAGGTTCGATTCCGAAAGCTCGCCTCATAGGCCGCCTCCGGGCGGGTGGGCGGGGTCCTACTGACGGATTCTCGCCTCTGGCGAAATCCGGGCCAGGGACCCCGGTCAGGACCCGCCCGCCGCGGGGCCTGGGCCCCGGCCGGCGGGGCGATCGCGATGTGTGGACGGAAGTGGTGGCCATAGCCGCCAGAAACGTCCACGGAAGGGGCCGGGCAAAAGAAGAGGGCGGCCGAAGGCCGCCCTCTGGACACTGCATGGCGTTCGCCCGCTACGCCGCGGCGCCGCTCGTCTCCGGTGCCGGGGTCGGCGTGGTCGTGGAGGTGTAGTCGAACTCCTCCTCGGCGCCGTACATCGCGGCGAGGACCTTCTTGCGCAGGCCCTCGCTCAGCGCCAGCGCCAGGCCGGCGCCGACCGCCAGGACGAAGAGCTTGCGACCGAGGCCGCGCTTCTTGCGCTTCGGACCGTCGCGCAGGGCGACCGACGCCGCCCCGATGGCCGCGGCCGCGGCCCGCAGCTCCTTCTGGAGCTTCTTGTCCTCCATCAGGGCCTTGGACGGGGCCTTCCCGTTGGTCAGCCGGCCGTACGCATGCCGAGAATGCTCGTAGGCGTCGCGAAGGTTCTCGCGCAGCTCACCGTCCTCGATCACGCGCTGGACGTACGGGTTGCTCCGCGCGGCCGACGCGGCGTCACCCACCTTCGCCGTGCGCTTTGATCCCATTGACTCTCCCTCGAAACCGAGTTGCCGTTCAGCTGAGCATACCCGGCTGACGCGCCGCCTTACGCACCGGGCTGGAGACCCGGGGACGGCGGGCGCGAGAGCGCGAGCGGGCGGGCGGGGCGGCGAGCGCCACGTCGAGCACGTCGCGCACGTGCTCGACGAACACGAACTCCACGTCGTCGAGCAGGTGCTCGGGCATGTCCTCGGTGTCCTGCTCGTTGAGGTTGGGGGCGATCACGACCCGCACGCCGTGGCGCTGCGCGGCCAGGGCCTTCTCCTTCAGCCCGCCGATCGGCAGCACCTGGCCGGTCAGCGTGACCTCGCCCGTCATCGCCACGTCGTCGCGGACGTTGCGCCCCGAGATCAGCGACACCAGCGCCGTGGCCATCGTGATGCCGGCCGACGGCCCGTCCTTGGGAATCGCGCCCGCCGGCACGTGGACGTGCAGGTCGTGGTCGGCGAACCAGTCCTCGGGCAGCTCGGCCATCAGCTCGCCCGCGTGCGCGCGCACGTAGGACAGCGCCGCCTCGGCCGACTCGCGCATCACGTCGCCCAGCTGGCCGGTGATGGTCAGCCCGCCCTTCCCCGGCATCGCCGTGGCCTCGATGAACAGGACGTCGCCCCCCACCGGCGTCCAGGCCAGGCCGGTGGCCACGCCGGGCACGCGCGTGCGCCGCCGCGCCTCGGCGAAGAAGATCCGCTTGCCCAGCAGCTCGCGCGCGCGCTTCTCGGACACGCGCAGGCGACGCGAGACGGACCCCTCGGCCACCGAGAACGCGACCTTGCGGCAGATCGTCCCGATCTGGCGCTCCAGGTTGCGCACCCCGGCCTCGCGCGTGTAGTCGGAGATGACCGCCCGCAGCGCGGCGTCGGTGATCTCGATCTGCGAGCGCTTCAGCCCGTTGCGCTCGACCTGGCGCGGCACCAGGTAGCGCCGCGCGATGGCCAGCTTCTCCTCCTCGGTGTAGCCCGCGAGCTGGATGACCTCCATGCGGTCCAGCAGCGGCCCGGGGATCGTGTCCAGCGTGTTCGCCGTGGTCACGAACATGACGTTCGACAGGTCGACCGCCACGTCCAGGTAGTGGTCGCGGAAGCTCGCGTTCTGCTCGGGATCGAGGACCTCGAGCATCGCGCTCGCCGGGTCGCCCCGGTAGTCCGCGCCCATCTTGTCGATCTCGTCGATCATGAACAGCGGGTTGTTGGCCTCGGCGTCGCGCAGCGCGCGCACGATCGTCCCCGGCATCGCCCCGATGTACGTCCGCCGGTGCCCGCGGATCTCGGCCTCGTCGCGCACGCCGCCGACCGAGATGCGCTCGAACGCCCGGCCCAGGGCGCGCGCCATCGACTTGCCCAGCGACGTCTTGCCCACGCCGGGCGGGCCGACGAAGCACAGGATCGACCCGCGCGCGTCGGGCTTGAGCTTGCGCACGGCCAGGAACTCGAGGATGCGGTCCTTGACCGGCTGGATGTCGTAGTGGTCCTCGTCGAGCACGGCGCGCGCGTGATCGAGATCGAGGTTGTCCTCGGTGTGCTTGTCCCACGGCAGCGAGGCGATCCACTCCAGCCACGTGCGGATGACGCCGTGCTCGGCCGACGCCGGCGGGAGCTTCTCCAGCCGCGACAGCTCACGGTCGACCTGGCGGCGCACCTCCTCCGGCAGGCTGAGCTCGTCCAGCTGCGCGCGCAGCTCGTCGGCCTCGGCCTGCATCTCGTCGACCTCGCCCAGCTCGTCCTGGATCGCCTTGAGCTGCTGGCGCAGGAAGTACTCGCGCTGGGACTTGTCCAGCTCGGACTGGACCTGGGACTGGATCTTCGACCCCAGCGAGATGACGTCGAGCTCGCGGGCCAGGACCTCGGACAGGCGGCGCAGGCGCCGGGCCACGTCGACCTCCTCGAGCAGCGCCTGCTTCTCCTCGGTCTTCAGCCGCAGCGCCCCGGCGATCAGGTGCGAGAGCGTGCTCGGGTCCTCGATGTTGGCCACCGCGAGCTGGAGCTCCTCGGGCAGGTACGGGACCTGCTCGACGATGTCGGAGAACGTCCGCTGCACGTTGCGCATCAGCGCGGTCAGCTCGGGCGACTCGTGCACGACGTCGGGCAGCTCGGACATCTCGGCCCACAGGTAGGGCTCCTCGCGCACCCAGCGCTCGAGCTTCACCCGCTGGGCGCCCTGGACGAGGATGCGCAGCGTGTCGTCGGGCGCGCGCAGCATGCGGGCGATCGTCCCCGCCACCCCGACGTCGTAGAGCTGCTCGGGGGAGGGCGACTCCAGCTCGGGCTCGCGGCTGGCCACCATGACCAGCATGCGGTTGCCGCCCAGCGCGTCGTTGACCAGCTGGATCGACCGCGGCTGGCCCACGGCCAGCGGCGTGACGGTCTCGGGGAAAGCGACGCTGTCGCGCAGCGGCAGCACGGGCAGGCCGGGCGGGAGCGCCGGCGAGGTCGAGACCTCGATCGCGGCCGGCTCGCCCGACGCGCCGACGTCGATCATCCGTCCTCGGCCGGCGTCTCGATGGGGACGCGGCGCGGCGCCCCGGCGGGCCGCGCCAGCGGGAGCTCGACGCGCAGGATCCCGTCCTCGTACACCGCGCGCGCCTCGTCGGCCACCACGTCGGCGCCGAGCGGGATCGAGCGGCGAAACGGGCCGTGCTCGATCTCGATCTGCTGGTAGACGCGGCCCTCGGGGTCGGCCGGCTTGCGGTGGCCGGTCAGGATCAGCTCGCGCCCGCGGATCTCCAGGCCGATGTGCGACGCGTCGATCCCGGCCAGCTCGGCCTTGACGACGGCCCGCGGCGGGTCGCCCGCGTAGTAGACGTCGACCGAGGGGGAGAACCCCTCTCCCCAGCCGCGCAGCCCCGTGCGCCCGAAGACGTCGCCGAACAGCTCGTCCATCTCGCGGCGCATCCGCTCGAAGTTGGCGAAGAGGTCTCGGTCGGGGCCCATCGGCCCTACAGACTGTAGACAGCGCCCTCGCGCGCGACGTCCACGGGCGCGCCGAAGGCCTTGGACGCCTCGTCGCGCGCCCACAGCTCGTCCAGCTCGTCGGAGATGTGGGTGATCACCAGGCGCCCGGCTTTGGCGCGGCGCCCGTGCTCCCCGGCCTCGGCGGGGGTCAGGTGGCCGCGCGGCCCGGCGCGCTCGGGACGCGGCAGCGTGGCCTCGAGCATCAGCAGGTCGGTGCCCTGCGCGAACTTCGGCAGCTCGTCGCACGGGCGGC
>DATLOP010000339.1:0-4029 GCA_035536255.1 Solirubrobacteraceae bacterium | reverse complement strand
CAGCGCCGACGCGAAGGAGCTCGACCGCGCGGTCGCGCTTCTGCGGGAGGCCGAGCGCCCGGTGATCATGGCCGGCACCAACCTGTACTGGGGGCGCGGCGAGGACGCCCTGCTGGCGCTGGTCGACGAGCTGCGCATCCCGGTGTTCCTCAACGGCCTGGCCCGCGGCTGCGTGCCCGCCGACCGCGAGACGTACTTCTCGCGCACGCGCAGCACGGCCCTGCAGGGCGCCGACGTGGCGCTGGTCGTCGGGGTGCCGATGGACTTCCGCCTCGGCTTCGGCGCGGCGTTCGGCGAGGACACCGAGATCGCCGTCCTCGACGTGGCCGAGCCCCTGCGCGAGCACCCGCGCCCCGTGGCCGCCGAGTACCACGGCCCGCTGGCGCCCGCCCTCGACGCGCTGCGGGCCGGCGGCACCGGCGACACGGCGGCCTGGGTGGCGCAGCTGCGCGCCGAGGAGGACGAGAAGCGCGCGGGCGAGGCGGCCGAGCTGGGCGACGACCGCGCCCCCCTGCACCCCCTGCGCATCTACGGCGAGCTGCGCCAGGTCCTGGACCGCAACGCGATCGTGGTCGGCGACGGCGGCGACTTCGTCTCCTACGCCGGGCGCGTCGTGGACTCCTACGAGCCCGGCTGCTGGCTGGACCCCGGCCCGTTCGGCTGTCTGGGCGCCGGTCCGGGCTACGCGCTGGCGGCCAAGCTGGCCCACCCCGACCGCCAGGTCGTCCTCCTGCTGGGCGACGGGGCGTTCGGGTTCAGCGGCATGGAGTTCGACACGCTGGCCCGCCACGGCGTGAATGTCGTCGGCGTCATGGGCAACAACGGGATCTGGGCCCTGGAGCACCACCCGATGATGTTCCTCTACGGCTACTCCGTCGCGGCCAAGCTGCGGCCCGAGACGCGCTACGACCAGGTGGTCGAGGCGCTGGGCGGCCACGGCGAGCTGGTGCGCGAGCCCGGCGAGCTGCGCGGCGCGCTGGACCGCGCGCTGGCGGCGGACCGTCCGGCGCTGGTCAACGTGCTGACCGACCCCGAGGTCGCCTACCCCCGCCGGTCCAACCTGGCCTGACGGCATAAAGAAAGCCGCCCGGCGAACCGGGCGGCTTTCCAAGTGGCCCCGTCAGGACGGGCAGGGGTACGTGCCTTGAAGGGGCCGGTAGACGGTCCGGGCGGCGGGAGGCGCCGATTCGATGCGGCTTCGCCCGAACCTATGAGTCCGACTCCGATGGCGACGATAAGCACGTCACCCTCTCACCCGGACAGATGGGAGTATCCGGCCGGCGCCGTCGGGCGTCCATCGAACATGCGTCCACCCCGCAGCTCGAGGACCCGGTCGAGGACCATCAGCGCGAGCATCAGGAGGGCCAGCCGGCTGGTGATCGCCACCAGCATCGCGTGGCGCGGGACCTCGAGCGTGTCGCCGTGGTAGACGACGAGCGCGTGCGGGACCTGGAGGGCCAGGGCGGCGGCGGGGACGAGCCAGACGCGGCGCGCGCCCGCGGTGAGCGCGACGGCGACCGCGCCGAGGCCGATCGCCACCAGCCAGAAGTACACGTCCTGCGCGGTGCGCGGGTAGACGAGCCGGTCCAGCGGCTCGGGGACCACGATGCGCGCGTCGGGCGAGAGGTAGCCGCCCGTGACGCCGCCCAGCAGCCGCTGGCGCTTGCCGATCGCCGACTTCAGCGTGTAGCCGGGGTGGGTCAGCAGGTAGCGGGCCAGCGTCCCGCGCCCGTGCTCGCGGGCCCACTCCAGGAAGGCGTCGGTCTCGGGGTCGGAGGGGATGCCGCCCTCGGCGATCCCGGCCAGGCTCGCGCGCTCGCGGATCACGAGCGGCGGCGGGTCGGGCATCCCGTGGTCGCGCCACCAGCGGGTCTTGGCCTCGTCGGCCAGGACGCGGCGCCCGATCACGTGCAGGATCGGGCGCTCGTTGCGCCGCAGCTGGGCCTGGTCGGTCGTAGTGGCCAGCAGGCCGGCGGCGAAGATGGCCAGCGTCCCGCCGGCCAGGACCGCGGGCCACGCCCGGCCCAGCGGGCCGGGGCGCACGACCCAGTACAGGGCGACCGGGACCGTGAGCAGGGCGAGGATCCCGTTGGAGTCGCGCGCGAAGACCCACAGCAGGGTGGCGCCGAGCAGCGCCGGGACCAGCCACGGCCGCGGCTCGCGCACCAGCTCCAGCCACCCGGCCAGTACCAGTGCGGTCAGCGAGATCGAGATCGACTCGCTGAGCATCACCGTGTCCCAGCGGATCACGGCCAGGCTGAGGGAGAACAGCAGGACGAGCCCGAACGCCACGGGGCGCAGGCCGGGCGAGCGCAGGGCGCGGGCCACCGCGGCGGCGAGCAGGGGCCAGCAGGCGATCGAGATCAGGAACTGCCCGCCGGAGCGCGCCGAGTCGGAGTCGGGCAGCAGCTTCCAGGCCAGCGGCACCGTCCAGGAGCGCCCGCCGCCCAGGAAGTCCAGGCTGAAGATCGAGTGCGACGCCACCTCCAGGTAGCCCGCGGTGTCGCGGTACTGGAGCGTCTCCACGCCGTAGAACCCGCCGAGGCGCAGCAGGACGTAGCCCGCCAGGATCAGCGCGTACGGCGTACGCGCGAGGGCGAGGGCGCGCTCCCTCAAGTCCGGCGCACCAGCAGGGGGACGATCACGGCGTAGCCCAGCTCCACCGCCATCTGCGCCAGGCGCACGGCGACCGCCACCGCGAGGGCGACGGTGACGGGGAGGATGGGGGAGAGCGCGGCCGTCATCGCGCCCTCGCGCGCGCCCAGGCCGCCGGGCAGCACGAAGGCCAGGACGGAGGCGGCGAAGCCGACGGAGTACGCGCCGACCGCGGTCCCGGCGTCGCCCGCCGGCACCCCGTGCAGCGCCTCGGCGAAGGCGTAGACCCCGAAGCCCGCGACGAGGAACGACGCCGCGAACAGCAGCGTGAACCAGGCGACCTGGGGCCGGCTGAGCGAGACGGGCAGCGTCTGGCGCCCAAGCCGGCGCAGCACCCCGTCGGCCACGCGGTGGAAGATCGCCGGGTCCAGCACGATCAGCACGACGGCCGGGACCGCGAGCACGGCCCAGCGGCCCGGGTTGCCCTCGAGGTCGGGAAGCGTGACGACGAAGTAGGCGCCCACGATCGAAGCGCCGGCGAAGGTGAAGGCCAGCTCGTAGACCAGGCTGGCCGCGCACACCCGCTTGGGGACGCCCTCGCGCTCCGCCAGGGCCATGCGCCCGGCGGCCAGCGCGACGCTGGTCGGGACGTAGCGGCCCAGCAGCGTGATGCTCCAGACGGAGACGCCGCGCAGGAGCGGGATCGGGTGCCCGAGCGCGTGGATCATCGAGACCCACAGGTGGGCGTGCACCCACTGGAAGGCCACGAGGGCGACGATCGCCGCGGCCAGCCACGCCGGCGCAAAGCGCCACTCGACGTCCGGGAGCTTCGACCACTGACTGGCGACCGCCAGGGCGAGCCCGGCGACCACGGCCACGACGAGCGCGACCATCACGGCACGCTGCCAGCGCGGGACGCCGCCGCGCAGCGACGTGGCGGCCGAGCCGGCAGCGCCGAGGCGCTCCAGCAGCGTGGGGCTGTCGCTCACAGCCCGTACCAGAGCGCCGTCGTCGAGTACAGGCCGGCGTCGCGGTTGCGGTCGCCGTGCTCGAGCGTGAAGCGCAGGGAGCTGGCGAACGGCACCGCGTCCGCCACCAGCCAGCGGTACATCGACCGGCAATCCGTGGGGCAGCCCCCGCGGCGTACCAGGTGCCCCGGGCTGCCGACGAGCGGCAGCGACCGCGTCCCGAAGAACCAGTAGAAGCCGCCCTCGAAGAGGTCCTCGGTCCCCGTCCCGCGCATGGCCACGCCGTCGGCCACGATCACCTCGTCGCCCTCCAGGTGCTTCTGCGTGACCGGGCCCTGCAGGTTGGCCGAGACGCCGACGAGCAGTCCCGGCCCATTGGCCTCCATGACCCGCCAGGGGGCGAAGCGCCGGGTGGCCCCACGCCGGGACGTGGCGCGGAAGTAGCCGGCGGTGCCCGCGGCCAGCG
>DATLOP010000338.1:0-4006 GCA_035536255.1 Solirubrobacteraceae bacterium | reverse complement strand
CAGTGTCGACCGGTGGCCTGACCGACCCCAAAAACGGCGAAACCCCCGACGCCGCGGGGGTTCCGGGACAAGCCCTCTGCCGGACTCGAACCGGCGACCCCTTCCTTACCATGGAAGTGCTCTACCAGCTGAGCTAAGAGGGCGCTGGCGGGCAGCGTAGCGCCCTGGTGAGAAGTGGGGGAGGAGGGAATCGAACCCCCTCAGGCGTAGCCACCGAATTTACAGTCCGGCCCGGCTCTCCAACTCCGGCGCTCCCCCGGGAGCGGGAGCCCATTCTAGAAGCCGGGCCACATCCGTTGGAGCGTCCTCGTCGGTCACCTCGAACTCCGCGCATCGGGGACCGCCGACGATGATGGTTCCGCGGTTGGCGATCGCCCGGGTCGGAATGAACCACCGGCGACCGTCGGCCACGAGGATGAAGACGAAGTCGCAGCGCTTGGCATCGAAGTGCTTCGCCACCCGGTTCCAGCTCTGGTTGCCCCCGCGGGTGCAGAGCTGGACCTGGAACCGGTGACCGCTGTTCGGCACCAGACGGGTCGAGGTCTTGACCTCGACGCGCAGCGCGCCCGTCCCGAAGTCCGCGACGAGGTCGTAGTCGGGGCTGTGCCCCGTGGGGATGAAGACGTACCCGCCGGCCCGCCAAATCCACTGAATGGCGGCGCGTTCTCCGGCGTCGCCCTGCTCTCGCGGGTGTCTTTTTCTCAGCTCCTCCATGCGAACACATGTTCGCATGGAGTGCGGACGTCAGAGGGCTAGTCCGCGGGCCAGAAGTCCTCGACGATCTCTCCCTCGGCGCGGAGGTCCTCGACGCGCGTGGAGCAGATCACGAGGTGGGCGTCGTCGGGGCCCTCGTTCCACACGCCGCGGACCGTGGACGGGGCGATGCGCACCGCGGTCAGCGGACCGACGTCGACGATCTCGTCGTCGAGCTTGAACTGGAGCGTTCCGTCGACGACGAAGTAGATCTCCTCCTGCGTGCGGTGGCGGTGGCCGTAGCCGCCCTTGCTCCCCGTCCCCGCCGGCATCCGGCGGTACGTGAACGCCACCTGCTCGGTCCCGAGCGCTCCGGACAGGAAGCGCATCTCGCCCGGGTAGTCGCCCAGGACGTCGTCCGCCTCCTCGACGTGGATGATCGTGTAGGCGCTCAGGACGCGTCGCGCAGTCGCTGGGCCTCGGGCAGCGCCTCGAGCTTCTTCAACGTGTGGTTCTCGATCTGGCGGATGCGCTCGCGCGTCACGTTGAACGCGCGGCCCACCTCCTCCAGCGTCCGCGGCCTCCCGCCGGACAGCCCGAAGCGCATCTCGATCACCTCGCGCTCGCGCGACGGCAGCGCCGCCAGGGCGCGCCGGACGTTCTCGCGACGGAGGTTCTCGGAGGCCAGCTCGAACGGGGACTCGGCGGTCTGGTCCTCGACGAAGTCGCCCAGCTCGGACTCCTCCTCCTCGCCGATCGGCTTCTCCCGCGAGACCGGCTGCTGGGCGATCCGCAGGATGTCGCGGACCTCGCGCGCCGTGCACTCCAGCTCCATGGCGATCTCCTCCGGCGAGGGCTCGCGCCCCAGCGTCTGGACGAGCTGGCGCTCGACGTGGACGACCTTGTTCAGCTTCTCGACCATGTGCACGGGGATGCGGATCGTCCGGCCCTTGTCGGCGATCGCCCGCGTGACGGCCTGGCGGATCCACCAAGTGGCGTAGGTGGAGAACTTGTAGCCGCGGCGGTAGTCGAACTTCTCCACGGCCCGGATGAGGCCCAGCGAGCCCTCCTGGATCAGGTCCAGGAACGTCAGGCCGCGGCCGAGGTAGGACTTGGCGATCGACACGACCAGGCGCAGGTTGGCCTCGACCATCTGCTGCTTGGCCAGCATGTCGCCGCGCTCGATGCGCTTGGCCAGCGCGACCTCCTCGCCCGCCGTCAGCAGCTCCACGCGGCCGATCGACCGCAGGTACAGCCGCAGCGAGTCCAGCGACGGCTCGACGGTCAGGTCGATCTCCGGCTTCTTGGGCGCGGCCACCGCCGGCTCGGCCCGCGCGTCCGCCTTGGGCGGGTCCAGGGCCATCGGCTTGCCGTCGGGCCCCATCACGTCGATTCCCTGGTCCACGAAGAACCCGTGCAGCTCGGCGAGCTGCTCCTTCGTGACCTCGACCTCCTCGAGGCAGGCCTCGATCTGGCCGAACGTCAGGAACCCGCGCTCCTGACCTTCCTGGATGAGAGAACGGAACTCCTCGACCTCCGCGATCGGCGCCTCGTCGGCGAGGAGCCCCTCTGGCTTCGTACTCACAAATCCCCGATTTCTAGTTAGCACCCGGGTGTCCGCGCAGCGTCCACCCTCCTCCGGGCCCTGCCTATGGTCCTGCGGTCCCGACACGTACGAAGCCGCGACAGCTGTCGCGAGGTGGCTGAGCTCTCAGGCTTCCAGCCGATCGGCGGAGTGATAGCACAGAATTCCGCATCTTGAGGAGTCCTCGAATCGGGCCGCTACGCTCCGGCGGTGGCCCACGCGCCGACCCCCTCCCCCGACGTCCAGTCGCAGCGCCCCGCGATCGGCGTCTCGCTGTCCAGCGTCGGCGTCACCGGCGTCGAGAAGGTCATCCGGATCCGCCAGGACGGCAGCGAGAAGCTGTACTACGCCGAGCTGGAGTGCGTGGTCGACCTCGGGCCCGACCAGAAGGGCGCCCACATGTCGCGCTTCGAGGAGGTCGTCAACGAGGCGATCAACGAGGTCATCCTCGGCGAGGCCACGTTCAAGGCCGAGACGCTGGCCCAGCACGTGGCCGAGCTGGTGCGCGCGCGCCAGGGCGCCCGGCGCGCCGAGGTGACGATCGCCGCGCGCTACCCCGAGCACAAGCCGGCGCCGGTGTCGGGCATCCCCACCCAGGAGATCTTCACGCTGCTCGGCTCGGCCGTGGCCTCGGCCCGCGGGACGCGGCGCGTGATCGGCGTGCAGGCCCAGGGCATGACCGCCTGCCCGTGCGCCCAGAGCCTGGTCGAGGCCGGGGCGCGCGACCGCCTGGCGCAGGAGGGGTTCACCGACGACGAGGTCGAGCGGATCGTCGCGTCCGTCCCGATCGCCACCCACAACCAGCGCGGGCTGGGCACGCTGCGCGTCGGCTGCACCGAGGCGTGCGACGACGACATCGACGCCCTCGACCTGCTGGCCGTCGTCGAGGACTCGATGAGCTCGGAGATCTACGAGCTGATGAAGCGCTCCGACGAGGCGGCCGTGGTCGAGAAGGCCCACCGGCGGCCGCGGTTCGTGGAGGACTGCGTGCGCGAGATGGTCGCGGGGGTGCTCGCGCGCTATCCGGACCTGGCCGACGCGGCGTTCGTGTCGGCGCGCCAGGAGAACCTGGAGACGATCCACCAGCACAACGTCGTGGCCGAGCGCCACGGGCTGGTGGGCGAGCTGCGGGCCGAGCTGGCCGGCCGCGCGCCCGCGTCGCGCCACGCGACGCTGCGCGCCTGGATGGACGACGCGCTCTAGGGCGCGGACGCGGTGGCGCCCCGCCGCGCGGCGTTGACCTGGCGGCGGATCCCGAAGGCGTAGTCGACGCCGGAGGCGACGGTGACCGCGACGGTCGCGTAGACGAGCGCGTCCAGCCACGCCCCGCCGTCCGGGGCGACGATCAGCGCGAAGACCATCCCCACCTGCATGATCGTCTTGGCCTTGCCGAAGGTGTTGGCAGGGATGACCACGCGCTGGGCCCCGGCGGCCACGCGCAGCGCGGTGACCGCGAACTCCCGGGCGATGATCACCATGGCCACCCACGCGGCCACGCGGTTGAGCGAGACCAGGGCGACCAGCGCCCCGATGACCAGCAGCTTGTCGGCCACCGGGTCCATGAGCTTGCCGAACGTCGTCACCCACTGGCGCGAGCGCGCGAGGTAGCCGTCGATCGCGTCGGTCAGCGAGGCGACGGCGAACACGACGGCGGCCAGCAGGTCGCCGTTCGGCGTCTCGTCGAGCAGCGCCACCACCAGCACCGGCACGAGCAGGATGCGCAGGACC
>DATLOP010000337.1:0-8400 GCA_035536255.1 Solirubrobacteraceae bacterium | reverse complement strand
TCGGCGTGCCCGTCGAGCACCGGGCCCGGCTGCTGTTCTGGGGGATCGCCCTGGCGCTGGTCATGCGCGGCCTGGCCATCCTGGGCGGCGTCGCGCTGAGCGAGCAGTTCCACTTCGTCATCTACATCCTGGGCGCGACGCTGCTGCTCCTGGCCTACCGGGTCCTGCGCGGGGTCGAGGAGAACGTCGATCCCGACCGCAACCTGTTCGTGCGCGCGACGCGCCGGCTGTTCCCGGTCACCTCCGGCTTCCGCGGCGGGAAGCTGTTCGTGCGCGAGGACGGCCAGCTGCACGTGACGCCGATCTTCCTGTGCTTCGCCGCCCTGGGCGCGGCCGACCTGGCCTTCGCGGTGGACTCGATCCCCGCGGCCTTCGCGATCACCCGCGACAGCGCGGTCATCTGGATGGGCAACGCCTTCGCGCTGCTGGGCCTGCGCGCGCTGTTCGTGCTGGTCGAGGGGCTGATCGCCCGCTTCCGCTACCTCGACGAGACGATCGCCGTCGTGCTGGCGCTCGTGGCCGTGAAGCTGCTGATCGAGGACGTGGTGAAGATCGGGCCGTTGGTCTCGCTGGCCGGCGTGGCGGTCGCCTTCACGGTCGGGATCGTGGCCTCGGTGGTGGCCGACCGGCGCGACCCGGACATCGACGCCACGCGCGCCGCCCGCGGCGAGCGCGTGGCGCGGGGCGCGGCCGGCGCGACGGACGACGGGGCCGGCGGGGACGGCCCGGCGCCCTAGAGCGTTTCTTCCTCCTCCTCGTGCCCGAGGCCCTCGCGGCCGACCTCCTGGTCGTCGCTGTCCTCGTCGTCGGCATCGTCGTCGTCGTAGTCGGTGATCGACGCGGCGCCGCCGGGGTGGTAGCGGACCTGGAAGCGCTCGAGCAGCTCGTCGCGGCGGGGCTCGTCGACCGGGAGGTCGTCGGCCACCAGCACCCACTCCGCGCCCTCGAACTCCTCCATGTTGAAGATCTCCTGGTCGAGCTCGGGAGAGTCGTCGACGATCACCAGGACCTCGGTCTGCGGGTTGAAGTACGCGCCGGGGCGGACGAGGAGCTCGTCGAGATCGAAGATTCGCTGGTCGCGGGCCATCGCTCTGAGCCTACCCCAGGCTCGCGACCTCACGCCAGGCGTTCGATCTCGCGCTCGACCTCGGCCTCGACGTCCAGCGGGGCCTTGCCCGCGCGCACGCGCCGCTCGTTGCGCGCCACGACGAGCTGGCGGATCTCGGCGCGCAGCGCCGGGTCGCCGCCCTGGGTCGCGGTCAGCCGGCGCAGCTCGTCCTCGACGTCCAGCGGCGCCTGACCGCGCCGGGCGCGGTGCTCGTTGCGCGCGGCCAGCATCTGGCGGATCTCGTCCTCGCGCACGCCCGCGCCCTCCTGGGCGGCGGGGGCGCCGCGGCGCCCGTATGGGGCGTCCTCGTTCAGCGAGAGCCCGCCGCGCCCGATCTGGTCGTAGAGCCGGCCCGACCCGATGAACGTGACGATCGCCACCAGCCCGGCGCCCACGACCACGACCAGCAGGACGGGCCAGAAGGCGTCCTGCAGCGCCTCGGCGAACACGGTGGACACCTGCGCATTGTGGCCCATCGCGGCGCCCGCTACCCTTTGGTTGACTGACCAGTCAATCTAAGTCTGGAGAAAGAGAACTTCACGTGGTCGATTTCACGCTCACCGACGAGCAGAAGGCGCTTCGCGAGATGGCGCACGACTTCGCCGAGAAGGAGATGCGGCCGGTCGCCTGGGAGTACGACAAGGACGGCACCTGGCCCGAGGACGTGCTCAAGAAGGCCTGGGAGCTGGGGCTGATGAACAGCCACATCCCCGAGGAGTACGGCGGCCCGGGCGCGTCCTACATGGACGGCACCCTGATCGAGGAGGAGCTGGGCTGGGGCTGTTCGGGCATCGGCACCTCCATCGCCTGCAACGGCCTGGCCACCGCGCCGATCGCGCTCGGCGGGTCGGAGGAGACGAAGAAGCAGTACCTCGGGATGCTCACCGAGGAGTTCAAGCTCGCGTCGTTCTGCCTCACCGAGCCCGACGCCGGATCCGACGTGTCGGGCATGCGCACGACGGCGACCAAGCAGGGCGACAAGTACGTCATCAACGGCAGCAAGTGCTTCATCACCAACGGCGGCTACGCCGACTACTACACGGTCTACGCCAAGACCGACAAGGACGCCGGCCACCGCGGGATCTCCGCCTTCGTGGTGCCCCGTGACGACACCGTCACGGTGGACAAGAAGGAGGACAAGATGGGCCAGCGGGCGTCGAACACCGCGACCATCACGTTCAACGAGACCGAGGTCCCGGCCGAGAACCTGCTCGGCGAGGAGAACCATGGCTTCAAGCTGGCCATGATGACCCTCGACCGGACCCGTCCCGGCGTCGCGGCCATGGCCGTCGGCATCGCGCGGGCCGCGTTCGAGTACGCGACCGACTACTCCAAGGAGCGCGTGCAGTTCGGCGTGCCCATCGCCATGCACCAGGCGATCCAGTTCATGATCGCCGACATGGCCACCGAGGTGGAGGCGGGGCGGCTGATGGTCTGGAAGTCCGCCGTCGAGCTCGACCAGGGACGGCGCAACACGCTGACCTCGTCGCACGCCAAGCGCTTCGCCGCGGACGCCGCGATGAAGATCACGACCGACGCCGTCCAGGTCTACGGCGGGTACGGCTTCATCAAGGAGTACCCGGTCGAGAAGCTGATGCGCGACGCCAAGATCATGCAGCTCTACGAGGGCACGTCGCAGATCCAGCGGCTGGTCATCGCCCGCGAGACGCTGCTGCCCCGCCGGGTCGAAGAGCCGGCGCCCGCGGCGGCGTAGCCCGGCACCGGAACGAGACATGGCTGGGGGCCGCTTGCGGGCGGCCCCTAGTCTTTCCTGACATGGCGGATCCCGGACACGTTGCGCTCGGCGCCTGGAGCGGCGGGCGCTTCCTGCACTTCGGCGAGGCGATCGCCGAGGACCGCCTGGCCGCGCTGCTGCGCCCGGGAGACGGCATCTCGACCGTCCTGACCGCGGACGTCTATGGGCAGGGGGAGGCGGACGCGCTCGTCGGGCGTTCCCTGGCGGGCCTGCCCCGCGACTCCTACTGCCTGGTCGGCGCGATCGGGCATGACTTCGTGGCCGGCGCGCGCGACGGGCCTCGCGGGTTCCCGCGCTTCACGGATCCCTCGCTGCGAGGCGAGGACGGCTACGCCGACTACGTGCGCCGGGCCACCGAGGCGTCGCTGGAGCGCTGCGGCGTGGACGCGTTCGACGTGCTCCTGCTGCACAACCCCGACCGGATCGGCTACACGTCGCCGGCGGTGTGGGAGGCGCTGGAGGCGGTGCGCGCGGACGGCCTGACCCGCGCGCTCGGGGTCGCGCCCGGCCCGGCCAACGGCTTCACGTTGGACGTCCTGGCCTGCCTGGAGCGCTTCGGCGCGTCGATCGACTGGGCGATGGTCATCCTCAACCCGCTGGAGCCCTGGCCCGGGGAGCTGGTGCTCGACGCCTGCGCCCGCCACGGCGTGTCGGTGATCACCCGCGTCGTCGACTACGGCGGGCTGTTCTGGGACGACCTGCGCCCCGAGCACCCGCTCGAGCGCCGCGACCACCGCTCGTTCCGCCGCGAGGGCTGGGCGGCCCGGGGCCGCGAGCGCATGGAGGCGATGCGCCCCGTCGCGGCCCGCCACGGCCTGACGATGGGCCAGCTGGCCTGCGCGTGGAACCTCGCGCACCCCGCCGTGGCGTGCGCGGTCCCGACGCTGATCCAGGAGGCGTTCGACGGGGCCCGCCCCATCGAGTCCCAGCGCGCCGAGCTGGCCGCCGTGCCGGCCGAGTCGCCGCTGTCGCCCGAGGAGGTCGCCGAGGTCCGCGCGATCGGCGACAACACGGGCTCGATGGCGCTCAAGGGAGCCCACCCGGACCACGATGGCCCCGAGCGCCCGGACCGCTGGGCGATGCAGCCGGGCCAGGACGCCATGGGCATCGATCCCGACGTGCTGCGCCAGCGCGTCACCGCCGGCTAGCCAAAAAGAGCGGCACGAATGGGGCTCGTCGCGCGTTCTTAGGAGGTGATGGAAGCCCAGCCCGATAGGGGGCCGGCGCTTGCTGAGGGCCAATGTCCCGAGGCGCCACGGCTTACTGTGCTCGTGGCCGGTTTCGCCGGCGCGTTCGGCAGCGGCCTACGCAGCGTGATCGCCGCTGACCCCGAACTGAGCGTGGTCGACGTGGGCGAGCTTCCCCGCGTTCGTGCCGTGATGGCGAAGCATCGCCCGAACGTCCTCTTCCTCAACGAGACGGCTTTGCCTGATGCGATGGAGCTGCGCCGGATCGTGATCACCTACCCGGCCACCGAAGTCGTCGTCGGGGTTTTGGACCTGAACCGGGATCGGGTCCAGGCGTTTCTGGGCGCGGGAGCGCGCATAGTGATCCCACTCACGACGAACGAGAGCGAGCTGCGCGCAGCGCTGCGTCTTGTCGCACGCGGGCTCGTGGGCCCGCCCCGCATCACGGCAGCCGCGGGGCCGGACGGCCTGGCTCTTCTGACGGACCGCGAGACCGAGGTCTTCGAACTGCTCTTGCGCCGATTCACCGCCCGCGAAATCGCAGAGACGCTGCACATCGCGACCTCGACGGTCAACGCTCACACCCGGCGGATCTACGACAAGCTCGGCGTTCATAGCCGCATCGAGCTGGCAGAAGCGGTGCGCTCGCCGTCGGCGGAAGACGTGCACGACAGCCAGGTTCAGGTGTTCACGCGCGATCGCGTGTCCCTCGTCGAGCGCACGTCTGAGGCACGTAGCGACGCCAGGCCCTCCCCGCTGGACATGCGCGCCGCCATGGGTCTCGCCCGCTGGCGATCCAAGTCTGACTAACTAGTCAGCCGGCGTCCGGGGCGCGAACTAGTCACATCTTGGCGATTGCGTGGCGGTGGAACGGTGCGGATACTCCAGCGCCCCCTGTGACGTACCACCTGAAAACCACCACCGACCTCGAGCGGGCGCTTGGCGAAGAGCGGATCCGGTTCCGTCGAGCGAGGCGACACCTGGCTGAGTTAGAGGTGCTAGAGCGGGCTGTCCGGCTGGCTCTCGTGGTTCTGTTGGCGGTTCTCGCTGTTGCCGGGATCTTCGTACGTCCTGATGGCATGGAGGCTGGTATCGCCATCGTGGTCGCGGCGGCCGCGATCGCGGGCATCCTTCGCTTCTATCGACCGGGACGCTGAGCGGTGCGCCCTGCCATCATCGCCCGGCATGGGCCGGGTGAGCGCCGAGATCGAGGTGGACGCGGCGCTCCCCGAGGTCGAGGAGCTCTGGTACGACGTGCGCCGCTGGCCGTCCTTCGTGGAGGGCTTCGCGCGCGTGGACAAGCGCGAGGGCGGCTGGCCCGCCGCCGCCGGCCGCCTGGTCTGGGACTCCACGCCGCGCGGGCGCGGCCGGGTCGTGGAGCGGGTCGCGACCCACGAACCCGGGCAGGGCCAGATCGTCGAGCTCGAGGACCCGCGGATGCGCGGGACCCAGCAGGTCCGCTTCACGCGCCTGCAGGACGGCACGGCGGTGGGCCTGCAGCTCGACTACCAGCTCAAGGACCGCAACCCGCTGACGCCGCTCGTCGACCTGCTGTTCATCCGCCGCTCGCTGCGCGACTCCCTGCGCCGGACCCTCACCCGCTTCGCCCGCGAGCTGAACGCGGACGCGGACCTACTCGAATAGATTTCCCCCCCATGTTCGTGACCAAGGCCGCGGTCGTCGGCGCCGGCACCATGGGGGGCGAGATCGCCCAGGTTTTCGCCTCGGCGGACATCCCGGTGGTGCTCAAGGACGTCGACCGGAAGTTCGTCGACCAGGGCCTGGAGAAGGCGCGCCAGGTCACCGGCGCCCAGCTCGGGCGCCTGGTCAAGAAGGAGAAGCTCACCCAGGAGCAGGCCGACGCCCAGGCCGAGGAGATCGTCGGGCGCATCCACGGGACGACCGAGTACGAGGGCTTCGGCGACGTCGACTTCGTCCTCGAGGCCGTCCCGGAGAAGATGGAGATCAAGCAGGCGGTCTTCGGCGAGCTGGACGCGGTCACGCCCGGCCACGCCGTCCTGGCCTCCAACACGTCGTCGCTGTCGATCTCCGAGATGGCCGAGGCCACGAGCCGCCCGGACAAGGTCGTCGGCTTCCACTTCTTCTACCCCGCCTCGATGATGCGCCTGATCGAGGTCATCGAGGGGGACGAGACCTCGCCAGAGACCATGCAGGTCTCGGCCAATCTGGCCCAGGCGATCCGCAAGATGCCGATCCGCTGCGCCGAGTGCCCCGGCTTCGTGGGCAACCGCATCGCCAACTCGGCGATCAGCGAGATCTGGCGCGTGCAGGAGGAGTCCGGCCTGTCCTACGAGGAGATCGACAAGGCCGTGACCGAGGCCAAGGCGCTCCCCATGGGCCCGTTCTTCCTCACCGACATGGTGGGGCTGGACACGACGCTCAAGGTGGCGCAGCACCTCCGCGACGCCTACGGCGAGCGCTTCCACGTCCACAAGGGCATGGAGGAGCTGGTCGCCGCCAAGGACCTGGGCGCCAAGACCGGGAAGGGGTTCTATGAGCACGGCGGCTGACGTCGACACCGGAGCCCTGATCGAGCGCTTCTCGCTCAAGGCCTTCGTCGAGTCCTGCCTGGTGCTCGAGGAGGGCGTCGCGACCATCCGCGACATCGACCTGGCGATGATGACCGGCTTCGGGATCATCCCGCCGCCCTTCGCCCGCGCCGACGCGACCGGGCTGGACGAGGTCCTGTCGAGCCTGGAGCGCGCGCAGGCCGAGTACGGCGACGACTTCGAGCCCCCGCTGATCCTGCGCCGGCTGGTGGCCCAGGGGCGCCTGGGCCAGAAGTCCGGGCAGGGGTTCTTCCCCTACCCGCGCGCCGACGACGGGTTCGAGCAGGGCGAGACCGTCCAGCTGGAGACGCGCGGCGACGTGGCGATCGCGTGGCTGGCCAACCCGCCGGCCAACTCGATCTCCCCCGCGGTGATCGCCGACCTGCAGCGGATCTGGGACCACGTGGACGGCTCGGACGAGGTCCGCGCGCTGGTCATCGCCTCCTCGAACCCGATGCTCTACTGCGCCGGCGCCGACATCAAGGCGTTCACCAAGATGGACGAGGCCGGCGGGCGCGACCTGCTCGACCAGGGCCACGCGCTGCTGCGCGCCTTCGGGCAGTCCTCGACGGCCACGATCGCCGCCGTCAACGGCCTGGCCTTCGGCGGCGGCTGCGAGCTGGCCATGGCCTGCGACGTGCGGGTGGCCGCCGACAGCGCGACCTTCGGCCAGCCCGAGATCAACCTGGGGATCATCCCCGGCTTCGGCGGCACCCAGCGGCTGCCGCGCCTGGTCGGCGAGCAGAAGGCGCTGGAGATGAACCTGACCGGCGAGGCGATCGGCGCAGACGAGGCCTACGAGTACGGCCTGGTCAACCGGATCGTCCCCGACCACGAGCTGTTCGACACGGCGCTCCAGTGGGCGCGCAAGCTGGCGGGACAGGCGCCGCTCGCCGTCGCCGGCGTCAAGCGGGTCTCCCACAAGGGCGACCTCGACGAGGGGATCGCGGCCGAGAAGGAGGGCTTCGCCGCCGTGTTCGGCAGCCAGGACGCCCGCGAGGGCATCGGCGCCTTCATCGAGAAGCGCTCGCCGAAGTGGCAGGGTCGGTAGCGACCGACGTCGAGCGCCTGGCCGACCTCCTGCGCGAGGCCGGGTCCGTGGTCGCCCTCACCGGGGCCGGGGTCTCCGTGCCGTCCGGGATCCCCGACTTCCGCTCCCCCGGGACCGGGCTGTGGGAGAACGTGAACCCGATGGAGGTCGCGCACATCGACGTGTTCCGCCGCGACCCGCAGCGCTTCTGGAGCTTCTACGGCGACCGCTTCGCCACCCTGACCGCCAAGCAGCCCAACGGCGCGCACGCGGCGCTGGTGGCCCTGGAGGAGCGCGGCGTCCTGGACGCCGTGATCACCCAGAACATCGACATGCTCCACCGCCGGGCGGGGACGCGGGAGCTGATCGAGGTCCACGGGACGATCGCCACCTCGTCCTGCCTGACCTGCGCGGCCTCCTTCGCGCTCGACGAGGCCCGCGCCCGCCTGGCCGCCGACGGCGCGATGCCGCGCTGCGACTGCGGCGAGCCGCTCAAGCCCGACGTCGTCCTGTTCGGCGAGATGCTCCCGCCCGGCGCCATGGAGCGCGCGGCCGAGCTGGCCGCCCGCGCCGACGTGCTGCTGTGCGTCGGCAGCTCACTCGAGGTCTACCCCGTCGCGGGACTGCCCGAGGTCACCCTGGGCTCCGGCGGCCGCGTCGCCCTGGTCACCCAGGGCCCCACGCCCTACGACACCGCCGCCACGGTCAAGCTCGACGGCGACGTCGTCGAGGAGCTCGAAGCCCTCCTC
>DATLOP010000336.1:0-6558 GCA_035536255.1 Solirubrobacteraceae bacterium | reverse complement strand
GCGTACAGGGCGAGCGAGATGTCGCGCACGCGCTCGAGCAGCGCCCGGTCGCCCACGATCTCGGCCGCGCGGTCGAAGTCGACGGTCTCGTCGTGGTCGCCCTCCTGGGCCTTGGTGGCCGGGGTGAAGATCGGCTCGGGGAGCTTCTCGCTCTCCCGCAGGCCGCCGGGCAGCGGGATCCCGCAGATCGCGCCGGTGGCCTGATAGTCCTTCCAGCCCGACCCGGTGACGTAGCCGCGCACCACGCACTCCACCGGGACCATGTCCAGCTTGCGCACGCGCAGCGCGCGCCCGCGTACGTCGTCGGGGACGCCGTCGGTGGCGGACAGCATGTGGTTGGGGACGATGTCGGCGGTCCGCTCGAACCACATCGCGGACAGAGCGGTGAGCACGGCGCCCTTGTCCGGGATCGGCGTGGGATGGACGACGTCGTACGTCGAGATCCGGTCGCTGGCCACCATCAGGACCTCGTCGCCGAGGTCGTACATCTCGCGGACCTTCCCGGAGGTCAGGAGGGGAAGGTCGGCCACGCTCGTCACCGGCGCGATCCTAGCAACGGCTCAGGCCGCGTCCCGGACCGCCAGCCGGGCCTCCAGCTCGGCCAGCCGGGCGCGGGCGCGCCGGACCTCCACGTTGGCCCGCTCCAGCCCGTCGAGGACCTCGCCGAGCCGGCGACGTTCGGCCGGCGGCGACGTCGCCTCCCGGCGATCCCGGCGCAGCTCCTCGGGCCGTTCGCGGTCGGGGACCGGGGCAGCGTCCTCCTTGAGTCGCGCCGCGGCCGCCTCCAGGCGGCCGACGATCGCGCCCAGCTCGTCCGACGGGGTGCCCACGGGCGCATGGTGGCCGGGCCGCCGGACGCACCGGGTTGACAGGTCCTGACCGGCGCCTACGGGAGCCGGGAGACGATGTCGCGGGCGTGGCGGGTGAACGCCCCGGGGTCGAACAGCGCGTCGAGGTCCAGGGACGCCGCCGCCGGCTCGGCCGCGAGCAGGTCGCGCAGCGGCGTTCCCTCGTCCCACGCGCGCTGGGCCAGGGACTGGACGATCCGGTAGGCCTCGTCGCGCTGCATCCCGCCGGCCACGAGCGCCAGCAGGGCGCGCTGGGAGAACAGGGCGCCGTGGGTCAGCTCGAGATTGGCCCGCATGCGCTCGGCGTGGACGGTCATCCCGCGCACCACGCGCAGCGCCAGCGACTGCATGTAGTCGAGCAGGATCGTGGAGTCGGGCAGGATCACCCGCTCGGCCCCGGAGTGCGAGATGTCGCGCTCGTGCCAAAGGGCGACGTTCTCCACCGCGGCGCTCGAGTTCCCGCGCAGCACGCGCGCCAGGCCGGTCAGGCGCTCGGTGACGATCGGGTTGCGCTTGTGGGGCATGGCGCTGGAGCCCTTCTGGCCCTCGCGGAACGGCTCCTCGACCTCCCGTACCTCGGTGCGCTGGAGGTGGCGGACCTCGGTGGCGAACCGCTCCAGCCCGGCGCCGGCCAGCGCAATGGCCTGCAGCAGCTCGGCGTGGCGGTCGCGCGCCACCACCTGCGTGGACACCGGCTCGCGCTCCAGGCCCAGCCGCGCCAGCACGCGCTCCTCGTAGCCCGGGTCGTGGGCCGAGTACGTGCCCACGGCGCCCGAGATCGCGCCCACCGAGGCCTGGGCGAAGGCCCGCTCGAGGCGCGCCGCGTTGCGGTGCGCCTCCATCGCGAACCCGGCCAGCTTGACCCCGAACGTGGTCGGCTCGGCGTGTACGCCGTGCGTGCGCCCCACGCACAGCGTGTCCACGTGCTCGCGCGCGCGGTCGGCCAGGGCGCCCGCCAGCTCGCGCGCGCCCGCGACCACGACCTCGCCGGCGTCGCCCAGCTGCAGGGCCAGCGCGGTGTCCAGCACGTCGGAGGAGGTCAGGCCGAAGTGGATCCAGCGCCCGGCCTCGCCAGCGCTGCCCGCCAGGACGTCCACGAAGGCGGCCACGTCGTGGTCGGTGACGCGCTCGCGCTCCTTGACCGCCTCGACCGTGAACGTCGCCCCCCGGATCGCCTCCAGCTCCTCAGTCGAGGGACCGTCCAGCTCCTCGGCCGCCGCGACCTCGACGCGCCGCCACGCCCCCATCCGGGCCTCGTCCGTCCACAGGCGGCCCAGCTCGGGGCGGGTGTAGCGCGCTATCACCCCTAGATCATCGCGGATAGGATCGACGGCCTCATGGCGAGCTACGACGTCAACGGCAAGGTCGCGCTGGTCACCGGCGCCGAGCGGGGCATCGGGTTCGCCACCGCCGAGGAGCTCCACGCGCGCGGAGCGGCGGTCGTCCTGGTCGACCTCGACGAGGCGGCGACCCAGGCCGCGGCCGAGCGCATCGGCGGCGACCGGGTGCTCGGCCTGGGCGGGGACGTGACCGACCGCGCGGCCATGCAGGCCGCCGTGGACGCGGCCGTCGAGCGCTTCGGCGGGCTCGACGTGGTGGTGGCCAACGCCGGCATCGCGCCGTCGCTGAACACGATCCGCCTGATCGAGGAGGACGCCTTCGAGCGGGTGGTCGAGGTCGACCTGCTCGGCGTCTGGCGCACCGTGCGTCCGGCGCTGCCGCAGATCGTGGAGCGCCGCGGCCACGTGGTGGTCGTGGCCTCGGTCTACGCGTTCTTCAACGGCGTGTTCAACGCGTCCTACGCCATGAGCAAGGCGGGCGTCGAGTCCTTCGGGCGCTCGCTGCGCACCGAGCTGGCGCCGCACGGCGCAAGCGCCAGCGTGGCCTACTTCGGCTTCATCGACACCAAGATGGTCCAGGACGGGTTCTCGGACCCCATCGCCCAGGAGTTCGAGACGACCGTGCCCAACTTCTTCCGGCGCCGGCTCCCGCCCAGCGCGGCCGGACAGGCGATCGCCGACGGCATCGCGCGGCGCGCCCCGCGGATCGTCGCCCCGAAGTGGTGGGCGGTCTGGTCCACGCTGCGCGGGATCCTCAACCCGCTGTTCGACGCCCGTGCCGAGCGCGACGCCCAGAACGCCGAGCTCGTCCGCCGCGCCGAGGCGCCGGAGCGCCAGCCGGCGCCCGAGAAGTCCGGCCTGCCGGCTCCCTAAGCGTCGATGATCTTCGCCGCCAGGATGGCGGCGTTTCGCGCGGAGTTCAGCCCCACGCAGCCCACCGGGACGCCGGGCGGCATCTGCGCCACGGACATCAGCGCGTCCAGGCCGCCCGCGGCCGAGTTCTTCGACGTCAGGGGGACGCCGACCACCGGCAGCTCGGTGTGGGCGGCGCACACGCCGGGCAGCGCGGCGGACAGGCCGGCGCCGGCGATGATCACCTTCAGGCCGCGCATGCGCGCATTGCTGGCGTACTCGGCGACGACGGTGGGCTCGCGGTGCGCCGACATGACGCGGACCTCGTAGCGGATCCCCCGCTCCTCGAGCTCCTTGGCCGCCTTCTCCATCTCGGGCATGTCGCTCTTGGACCCCATGACGATCCCGACCAGGGGGGCGTCGACCTCCATGGCGTCGAACTGGGACTCGACCTCGGTGAGCGTCTCGGGCGGCGCGGGGCCGGGCTCGGGGGTGCTCACGCCACCCGCTCCACGGCGCGCAGGGCGATGTCACGGCGCAGCTGTCGGCCCTCGAAGGCGATCACGTCGGCGGCAGCATACGCGGCGTCCCGGGCCTGCGCCGGGCCGTCGCCCAGCGCGGTCACGTTGAGCACGCGCCCGCCGGCCGTCACGACCCCGCCGTCCGGCCCGGCCGCCGTCCCGGCGTGCGTGACCTCGACCCCGGCCGGGACCTCGTCCAGCCCCGAGATGACGTCGCCGCTCGACGACGAGGCGGGGTAGCCGGCGCTGGCCAGGACCAGCGTCACCGCCCAGCGCGGGTCCCACTCCAGCTGCGCGCCGGCCAGCCCGCCCGGGCGCGTGGCGCGCTCCAGGACGTCGACGAGGTCCGAGCGCAGACGCGGCAGCACGGCCTGCGTCTCGGGATCGCCGAAGCGCACGTTGTACTCCAGGACCCGGGGGCCGTCGGCGGTCAGCATCAGTCCCGCGTAAAGGACGCCGTGGAACGGCGTGCCGCGCTCGCGCATCAGGTCGACCACCGGCTGGTGGACGGCTCCCGCGATCTCCGCCACGCCCGCGGCGTCGATCCCGGCCACCGGGGAGTAGGAGCCCATCCCGCCCGTGTTCGGGCCCGCGTCGCCGTCGAAGATCCGCTTGTAGTCCTGGGCCGGCGCCATCGGGACCGCGCGCTCGCCGTCGCACAGCGCGAGCAGCGACAGCTCCTCCCCCTCCAGGTGCTCCTCGACCAGAACGCTGGTGTCGCCGAAGCGCCGCGCCACCAGCATGTCCTCCAGCGCCGCCCGGGCCTGGGCCTCGTCGACGGCGATAACCACTCCCTTGCCGGCGGCCAGGCCGTCGGCCTTGAGCACGACCGGGTAGCGGTCGATCGCCCGCATCCCGGCCTCGACGTCGCCCACGACTTCCGCGCGCGCCGTGGGGACGCCCGCCGCCGCCATGACCGCCTTGGCGTAGGCCTTGGACCCCTCCAGCCGCGCCGCGGCGGCGCTGGGCCCGAACGCCGCGACGCCCTCGGCGCCCAGCGCGTCCACCGCGCCGGCGACCAGCGGCGCCTCCGGCCCCACGACCACGAGGTCGACCGCCTCGTCGCGGGCCGCGCGCACCAGCCCGTCCACGTCATCCGCGCCGACGTCGAGTAGCCGCGCGTCGCGCGCGATCCCGGCGTTGCCGGGGGCGGCCAGCACCTCGGGCGCCCGCGGCGAGCGCAGCAGGGCCCGGACCAGCGCGTGCTCGCGGCCCCCGCCGCCCGCTACGAGTACCTTCAAGAGACCGCGAGGCTACGCCTCGCTCCCGCCCTCACACCTCCGCTCCTCGGCACAGAGGAGACCGCTTCGGCGTTCGGCCATGTCACAAGGAGGAGATGAAGTCGTCGATCGGGATCGCGGTCAGCGTCTCGTACTTCGCGGTCCCGCGGGACCCCAGCTCCAGGGACACGCGGGCCATCGTCTTCTCGTCGGGAGCCTCCACGACGTTGACGAAGTCGAAGCGCCCCAGCGTCGCCCACTGCGCCGTGACCGTGGCGCCGAGCTGCTCGATCTCCTTGGAGACCTCGCGGATGCGGGTCGGGTTGTTCTTGACGGTCTGGACGCCCTCGGAAGTCAGCGTGGTGAGCAGGATGAAGGTCGGCATGGGGCCAATGCTAGCCTCGCCGGGCGATGCGGCGGAGCGCGATCACGGGTGCCCTGCTCGCGCTCGTCCTCGCGGCGGCGGCTGCGCCCGCCGGGGCGGCGACGCTGACCGTCGATCGTCCCTGCTATCGCGCGGGACCGCCCGGCGGTTTCAACGGTCAGACCGTCGCCCTGACCGGTTCCGGCTTCACGCCCAACAGCCAGGTGACCCTCACGCTGGGCGGCGAGGCGCTGCAGCCGCCGCTGACCTCCGACGGCGCGGGCGCCGTCGCGGGCAGCTTCCCGGCGCCCTCGCTGGCCGGCCGGCGCTTCGGGGCCACGCGGACGCTGAGCGCGAGCGACGGCGCCAACCAGGCCGGCGTCCCCGTGGTGCTGCGCCGCCTGGCCGCCGACTTCCTCCCCGGCGACGTGGGCAGCCCGCGCCAGCGCGTGCGCTTCTACGTGTACGGCTTCGGCGCGCGGCTGGCCGAGCTCGGACGCTCCACGGCGCAGCCGGTCTACCAGCACGTGCTCGACCCGGCGGGCCGGCGCCGCGCCACGTTCCTGCTCGGCCGCCCGCGGGGGCCGTGCGGGGACCTGCGCACCGCGCCGCGCTCCGCCCTGCCGTTCCGCCGCCTGAACGCCGGCCTGTGGCGCTTCGTGTTCACGACGCGCGTGCGCTACAGCGCCCGCTCGGACCCGCAGGCCTTCGTCGGCCTGCGGCTGCGCCTGATCTTCCGGCGCCCCGGCTAGGGAGCAACGGTCGCGGGCGCCGAGGCCGGCGCCG
Source organism: Solirubrobacteraceae bacterium (assembly GCA_035536255.1). GTDB lineage: Bacteria > Actinomycetota > Thermoleophilia > Solirubrobacterales > Solirubrobacteraceae > AC-38. The sequence continues at coordinate 627 of DATLOP010000336.1, read as the reverse complement.
ACCCAACCCTTCGGGCTGGGTGCCCGAAGACCAGCTCGCCCTCGGCGGCGTCCACGCGCACCGTTTCGCCTTCGGCGAACTCGCCCTCGAGGACCGCCAGCGCCAGCCGGTCGACCAGGCGCTTCTGGATCACGCGCTTGAGCGGCCGCGCCCCGTACGTCGGGTCGTAGCCCAGGTCGCCCAGGAGCTCGCGCGCCGCCGCGGTCAACTCGACCTCGATGCCGCGCTCGCGCACCCGCGCGATCAGGCGCTCCACCTGGAGCTCGACGATCTCGCCCAGCTGCTCACGGGACAGAGAGGCGAACTCGACGATGTCGTCCAGGCGGTTGACGAACTCGGGCTTGAACGCCGCCTCGGCGCCCGCCTTCCCGCCCGGGATGTTCGAGGTCATGATCAGCACGACGTTCTTGAAGTCGACCGTGCGCCCCCGGCCGTCGGTCAGCCGCCCGTCGTCCATCACCTGCAGCAGCGTGTTGAACACGTCGGGGTGCGCCTTCTCGATCTCGTCGAGCAGCACCACCGAGTACGGTCGGCGGCGCACCGCCTCGGTCAGCTGACCGCCCTCCTCATAGCCGACGTAGCCGGGAGGCGCGCCGACCAGCCGCGATACGGCGTGCTTCTCCATGT
>DATLOP010000335.1:0-9293 GCA_035536255.1 Solirubrobacteraceae bacterium | reverse complement strand
GCGGCGCGCACTCGCCGTCCGAGCACGTGGTCGCGGCTACGCTGCGCGAGCGGGCCGAGGTGGCGCTCGCCGTGGCCGCCGCCGTGCTGCGAGACGCCTGACCGCGACGAACACGACCCCGGCGGCCAGCCAGCCGGCGAGGATGTCGGACACGTAGTGCTCGCCGGTGTAGACGAGCGTCAGGGCCATCGCCAGCACGTACAGCGCGAGCCCGGCCCGGGCCCAGCGTCCGGCGCCCCAGAAGAACAGCGCCAGCAGCATCGGGTAGGCGGCGTGCAGCGACGGGACGGCCGCCTCCTGGTTGTAGAACTCGCCGCGGTTCTCGAACAGGGCGGCGGCGGGCTCGATCCCCACGTGGCCCCACATCTCGGCGATGGTCCGGGGGACGGCCTCGATGTGCCCGTGCCACGCGGCCAGCCACGGCGGGGCCGCGGGGAAGGCGACGTAGGTGACGAACCCGACGGTGGCCAGCGCGACGACCAGCGTGCGGTACTCGCGAAAGCGCGGGGGGGAGACGCGCCACAGGACGGCCAGCACGGCCAGCGTCACGAAGAAGTGCGACAGGTACGTGAAGAAGGCGACGTAGTCGTACCAGTGGGCGACGCCGGGATCGTGGAACGCGTGCTGGAGCGCGACCGTCGGGATGTCGCCGCCGAACATGAACCGGTCGGCGTCCAGCTGCGGATAGGTGTGGGGCGCGATCCCGATGGCCTCGCGCACCGGCCGCGAGAGGTCGTAGCACAGCAGCACCACCATGAGCGGGAGCCAGTCCACGACCACGCCGCGCGCCCACCGGACCGGGTCCGAGAGCGAGATGGCCAGCAGTCCGAGCAGCAGCCACGCGAACAGCCAGTCGCGCGAGAGGATCAGGCCCTGGCTGGCCACCAGCGCGGCGCTGGCGCCCAGGAAGGCCGCCCCGCCGCCCACCGTGATGGCGCGGCCGCGCGTCATCGCAGGTGCTTGCGGATCTCGATCGCGTTGCGCTGGCCCGTCTTCGTGTCGCCGGGGTTGCAGTGGCAGGCGTTGGTCAGCAGCCAGCCGGTGATCGGCGCCAGGGTGAGCAGCAGGAAGGCGGACAGGACGATCGCGGCGCGGCGCAGCGTCCGCGAGTGCCCGAGCGCGGCGAACGAGAGCACCCACATCACGTACCAGGGCATCTCCCAGCTCAGCGACACGACGAGCGCCAGCATCGCCCACCCGGCGGTCGCCAGCCAGTCGGCCCCACGCCAGGCGCGCCGGACGAGCACGACGAGCGCCACCGCGAACGCCACCTTCACCGCCACCCGCACCCACGCCGTGGCCCCGCCCTGGCCGAGCAGCAGCCCGACCAGGTTGGTCGGGCTGAGCGGCGTGACGAGCGAGGACTGCGTGTCCAGGCCCGGCCCGTGGAGCCCGAACGCGGCGACCGACACGCCGAGCAGGGCGAGGCCGGCCGCGGCGGCGCCCGCCAGCAGGCGCCGCCGGTCCCCGCCGAGCAGGATCCCCAGCGCGCGGCGCCGGTCGCCGCGGACCGCCGCCGCGGCCAGCTTCGCGCGGTTGCCGCCCGCCGTCCCGATCAGGGCGAAGGGGAGGATGAGCGCCGCCGAGCCCTTGACCGCCGCCGCGACCACGAACGCCGCCCCGGCGCGCGCCGGGCGGCGGGCCAGCACGGCGCCGATGCCGGCCAGCACCCCGGCCAGCATGAGGAAGTCGTTGTGGACGCCGCCCACCCCGTACACGAGGACCAGCGGGTTCAGGCCGACGAACGCCACGGCCTTCAGGGGGTCGGCGCCCCGGCGCTCGGCCAGGCGCCACAGCAGGGCCAGGCAGCCCAGCGACGCGCCCACCGTGACCACCTTCAGCGCCCAGTACCCGCCGGCCAGGCCGAGCGGGACCAGGGCGTAGGTGAACAGCGTGAACAGCGGGCCGTAGGGGCTGAGCAGGTGGTGCCACGTGGCGAAGTCGTACGTGGGGTCGCCGGGGAACACGGCCGGGACCTCGACGTAGGGGTTCACGCCGTGCTCGGCGCCCAGCCGCGCGTAGTTGAGGTAGTTGAAGACGTCGGTCAGGGGCAGCGGCGGCCCGAGCAGGAACAGCGCGTGGAGCAGGCCGATCGCCGCCAGCACGGTGCGCGGGCCGACGTGGTCCAGCGCGGGCAGCAGGACGAGCCAGGCCGCGAACATCGCCACCACCAGCGCCGAGAACGTGGCCGAGGCGAGCACGGCGCCCTCGGGCCAGGCCTCGGCGATCCCCCCGAACGGGCCGACCAGCCAGTCGTGGAACCCGCCGTGAGTGGGCGGGGAGAGCCCGGAGGGGCGCGCCGCCGCCAGCAGGACCAGCAGGGCCGCCGCGGCGACCATCCCGCCCAGGGCGAAGTGCGCGGCCCGCTCGGACCGGCCGGCCCGAACCCGCGAGAACGCCGACCCGGCCCGCGTGAGCGCAGCACTCTCCATCGGGCCGAAAGCTAGCGCGGGCCGCTCCGTCCCCGCCCCGCCCTAGCCTGCGGCGCGATGACCGCGCGCTCCGTGGCCAAGGCCGTGCTGACGACGCTGGCCATCGTGGCCGCCCTGTACGTCGCCTACCGGCTGCGCGACGTGCTGATCCTGGTCGGCCTGGCCACGTTCGCCGCGGTGGCGCTGGCGCCCGGCGTGGCGCTCGTCCAGCGCCGCGGCGTCCCGCGGGCGGTGGCCATCCTGCTCGTCTACGTGTCGCTGCTGGGCGGCGCGTTCGGCCTCGGGCTCGTCCTCGTGCCGCCGATCGTCGAGGGGGTGGAGACCGCGGTGGCCGACGCGCCGGCGTGGGTGCAGGACATCCGCGACTCCGAGACGCTGCGCGCCTACGACGAGCGCTACCACCTGACCGACCACGTGCGCGACCAGGCGGACAAGCTCCCGGGCGCGCTGGACAACGCGGCCGGGGAGCTGGAGACCGTCACCGTGGGCGCGTTCCGGCGACTGTTCGAGCTGATCACGATCCTCGTGGTCGCGTTCTTCCTGCTGCTCGACGGGCCACGCTGGGTCGGCGCCCTGCTCCGCCGCCTGCCGCTCGAGCACGAGCGCCGCGCCCGGGGGGTGGCGGACGAGATGGCGCGCGTCGTCGGCGGCTACGTCGTCGGCTCGGCGGCGATCGCCGCCCTGGCCGGGCTGTTCGCGTTCCTGACGATGAAGGTGCTCGGCCTGCCCTTCGCGGTCCCCCTGGCCGTCCTGATGGCGCTGACCGCGCTGATCCCGCTCGTCGGCAGCGCCGTCGGCGCCGCGCCGATCGCGCTGGTGGCCGGGCTGGAGTCCTTCCCGGTCGCGCTGGCCGTCTGGGTCGTCGCCTTCGTCGTCTACCAGCAGCTCGAGAGCCACGTCCTGGGCCCGTACGTGTACCGGCGCACGCTGCGCCTGCACCCGCTCCTGGCGATCGTCGCGGTGCTCGCGGGGGCTAGCCTGCTCGGGATCCTGGGGGCCCTGCTGGCCATCCCGATCGCGGCCATGATCCAGATCCTCATCCGCGAGTACGTGAGCCTCGCGCCGCCTCGTCCGGAGGCCGCTCCGTCACGTTAGGGTGCGGGGCGAATGGAAGCCCGCTCGCTTCAGAACCGGCTGTTGATCGCCACGACCCTGTGGCGCGAGGCGACCGCCGATCCCCTGCCCCGTCTCGATCCGGGCCAGCCGTCCGAGCAGATCCAGCAGCTCGAGCTGCTGGTGGTCGACATCCTGTGCCGCGAGGCCACGCGCGACAACGCCCGCGACGTCGCCGACAAGACGTGGGACCTCGTCCACGACCGGCCCGACGGCGACCCGGTGAAGAAGCGGGTGGTCGAGTGCCACGAGCGCCTGACGAAGCTGGGGACGGAGTGATGGGCGAGCTGGAAGTGCAGATCGTCGACGCGATCCAGGACGTCTCCGGGCGCCACGAGGGCCACCGGGCCGTCCACGCCAAGGGGACCCTGTGCGCGGCCACGTTCACGCCGACGCCGGAGGCCAAGGACTTCTGCCGGGCCGCGCACTTCCTCGGCGGCCCGGTCCGCGCCCACGTGCGCTTCTCCAACGGCAGCGGCAACCCGCACGGCCGCGACGCCTCGCAGGACGGCCGCGGGATCGGCGTGAAGCTCTACCTCGACGACGGGACCACGACCGACCTCGTGGGCCTCAGCCGGCGCCAGTTCTTCGTGCGCACGCCGGAGGACTTCCTCGAGTTCACCCGCGCGCGCAAGCCCGACCCGCAGACCGGCCAGCCCGACCTGGAGAAGCTCGGCGCGTTCCTGGGCGCCCATCCCGAGGCCGGGCCGGCGGTGCAGGAGCAGCTGACGTCCAAGCCGCCCGTCTCCTACGCCACCACGGGCTTCAACGGGCTGCACGCCTTCCGCTACGTCGCCCCCGACGGCACGGCGCGCTGGGTGCGCTGGCACCTCGAGCCGGCGGCGGGCGTGCAGGTGATCGAGGACGACGAGGCGGCGGCGGCGCGCGACCGCGACTACCTCCAAGAGGAGATCGCCGAGCGCCTGGCGCAGGGACCGGCCGTCTTCGTCTTCTCCGTGGCCGTGGCGCAGGAGGGCGACCCGATCGAGGATCCGACCCTGGCCTGGCCCGACGATCGCGAGACGGTGGAGCTGGGGCGCCTGGAGGTCACGGGGATCGCCACAGACCGCGAGCGCGACGGCGACATCCTGGTCTTCGACCCGGGGCGGGTGACGGACGGGATCGAGCCCTCGGCCGACCCCATCCTCAACGTGCGCGGCGACGTGTACGCCGAGTCGGTGTACCGGCGCACCGGCGCGCGGCGCTGAGCCGGCTCGAACCGCAACCCCGGCCAGCCTGGGCTGTTCACACCATGATGCAGCTGCGAACACTCGGGACGGCGGGGCTGCTCGCCTCCGCCCTCGCGCTCGCGCCGGCCGCGCCGGCCCAGGTGGGCGGCGGCACCCCGCCGACCGGCGACGACCCGACGACCGGCGCCCCGCCGCCGGCCGCGCCCCCGCCGGCCACGGGCACGCCGCACCCCGCGTTCAGCGGGACCGGCATGTGGATCTGGCAGATCCCCCGGACCGAGCGCGGCAGCGTCTCGCGCATCGTGGCCCGCGCCCGCCGGCACAACGTCACCACGCTGTTCGTCAAGAGCGGCGACGGGATCAACCGCTGGCGCCAGTTCTCGCCGCAGCTGGTCGGCGCGTTCAAGAAGGCCGGCCTGCGCGTGTGCGGATGGCAGTACGTGTACGGCAACAAGCCGATCGGCGAGGCCAACGTGGCCGCCTGGGCCAAGCAGGCCGGGGCCGACTGCTTCGTCATCGACGCCGAGGCCGAGTACGAGGGCAAGTACGTGTCCGCCGACCTCTACGTGCGCCGGCTGCGCGCGCTGGTCGGCGAGTCCTACCCGCTGGCCCTGGCCCCGTTCCCCTACGTCGACTACCACCCGGCGTTCCCGTACTCGGTGTTCCTGGCGCCCGGCGCGGCCGAGGCCAACCAGCCGCAGATGTACTGGAAGGCCATCGGGACCAGCGTGGACCGCAACTTCGCCCACACCTACACGTGGAACCGGCTGTACAAGCGCCCGATCTTCCCCCTGGGCCAGACCTACGACCGCTCGCCCCCGGCGCAGGTGCGCCGCTTCCGTCAGGTGGCGCGGGCCTACGGCGCGGGCGGGCTCTCGTGGTGGGAGTGGAACCAGACCAGCGCGGCGGCGTGGACGGCGGTGAGCCAGCCCGTGGCCTCGCTGACCGGCTACCGCGTGGCCACCGCCTTCCCGACGCTGCGGCTGCGCTCGAGGGGCGACTTCATCGTGTGGGCTCAGCAGCACCTGTGGGCGGCGGGCTACCGCGTCCCGCTGGACGGCGTCTTCAACGTCCCCACCCGCGACGCGGTGCTCGACTTCCAGCAGGAGAAGGGGCTGCCCGCTACCGGCGCCCTGGACGACGCCACGTGGCGCGCCCTGCTCGTCCTGCGCCCGGCCGCCGTGCGCTGGCAGCCCGCCGGGCGCAACCGCCGCCGCGCCGTGCCAGCCCGGGCCTCGGGGACCGGTCGGACGGTGATCGCGCCGCGCCCGGCGTCGGCGTCGCTGCCCGCACGCGGCCGCGAGATCGCGCCGCGGCGCTAGGGCCTCACTCGGCCGGCGGGCGGCGGCGCAGCGTCTTCGTCTGCGAGCGCTTGCGCTTGGTGTCGACGCGCTTGCGCCGCGAGGCCGGGGTGGGCCGGGTGGCGCGGCGCTTGCGGGGCACGGCCAGCGCGGCGGCCAGGCGCTCGCGCAGCCGCTCGAGCGCCAGCTCGCGGTTGCGGGCCTGGCTGCGCGCGTCCTGGGCCACCGCGGTGAGCCGCGGTCCCACCTTGGCCATGGCGCGGCGGCGCTGGTCCTCGGTCAGCGAGGGCGACCCGGCGACATCGAACACCGCCTCCACGCGCGAGGCGGTCACGTTGGCGTGCTGGCCGCCCGGCCCCGACGAGCGCGAGGTCCGGACCAGGACCTCGCTCAGCGGGACCGCCACTCCCGGCGCCACGACCATCGGATCCTCCATGGAGGCTTAGGCTACGGCCATGCCCGACGGCATCCCGCGGCGGCTCAGCATCGTCACGCTCGGGGCCCACGACGTGGCCGCCCTGCGCGCGTTCTACGAGCGCCTGGGGTGGGAGAGCAGCACGCCGCCCGGGGACTTCGCCGCGTTCCCGCTCGGCGGCGCCGTCTTCACGCTCTACGAGATGGACAAGCTGGCCGAGGAGGCGGGCGCCCAGCCGCCGCCGCCCGGCGGCTTTCGCGGCGTCAGCCTGGCCGTCAACGTCGACGCGATCGAGGACGTGGACGCGGTCGTCGACGCCGCCGTCGCGGCCGGCGCCACCCGCCTGGCCGACCCCGTGACCCGCGACTGGGGCGGGCGCTCGGGCTACTTCGCCGACCCCGAGGGCAACGCCTGGGAGGTCGCGTGGCTGCCCGACTCGACCTTCGACGAGCGCGGCGCCCTGGTCTGGCCGTACTAGTCGCCGTTCGGCGCTACCCTCGGACGTCATGGGGGCCCGGCTGGCAGCGATCTCGGCGGCGGTGGCGCTCCTCGGCCTGCCCGCCGTCGCCGGCGCGCAGGCGCCCGCGCCGTGCCTGGGCGACCCGACGGCGTCCGGCGTGCCCCAGCTTCCCGGCCCCCAGCTGCGCTTCGGCATCAACCCCGCCGGGGAGGCCGGCGCGCTGGGGCCGCGCGTGGAGCCGGTGCCCGAGGACCCGGCGCGCACGCTCGACGCGCTGGCCCGCCTGCGGCCGCCCCAGGGCCCGCTCACCGTCCGCCTGAACCGCTTCTTCTGGTCCGACGGCGAGGCGGGCATCCAGCGCTTCCTCGCCCTGGCGCGCCGCTACACCTCCCGCGGCTACCTGGTCGAGCTGCAGCTGCGCTACCACCCGCGCCCCGACCAGGAGGGCAAGGTGGGGGAGTTCGTGGCCTGGGTGCGCGACGTGGTCCGGCGCTTCGGGCCCGACCCCGGCGTGGTGGCCGTCCAGGTGACCAACGAGGTCAACCTGACGTTCTCCCCGGACTCCTCGGACGGCGCCTACGACGGCGCGCGCGACGCGCTCGTGCAGGGCGTGATCGCGGCCAAGGACGAGGCCCGCAAGCGCGGCCACGACCACGTCAAGGTCGGCTTCAACTGGTTCTACCGGACGGACCCGAGCACGGAGGACTCGTTCTGGTCGCACCTGCGCGACCGCGGCGGCGCGCCGTTCGTGGCCGCGGTGGACTGGGTCGGCCTGGACGCCTACCCGGGGACGGTGTTCCCGCCCACCGAGCCGCCGGGGGGCGAGCGCGACGGGATGGTGGCCGCGATGTCCCAGCTGCGCAAGTGCTACTTGCCCAAGGCCGGGATCCCCGACCGCGTGCCGATCAAGGTCGAGGAGAACGGCTGGCCCACCGGGCCGGGGCGCAGCGAGGACTACCAGGTGGTGGCCATGCGCGCCATGGTCGGCGCGGTGCACGACTTCCGCGCCACCTACAACGTCACCGACTACCGCTGGTTCGACCTGCGCGACCACGCCTCCTCGTCGGCCAACTTCCAGCACCACTACGGGCTGCTGCGCGACGACTACTCCGAGAAGCCGGCCTTCCCCGTCTACCGCGACCTGATCCGCCAGCTGGCGCGGGTCGAGCCGCCCCGGCCCGGCGCGCGGCGGCACGGCGGCCTGCGCGTGCGGCTGGCCCTGTACGGGGCGTCGCGGCACTCGGGCGGCGCGCGCTGCCGGCGCGCGCCGGTGCGCGTGCGGGTGATCGGGTTCGACTCGCCGCTGGTCCGCCGCGCCGACTTCCGCCTGGGCCGGCTGCGGGCCGGGGGCGACGTGCGCTGGCCGTTCGCCCGCCTGCTGCGCCTGCCCCGCGCCTCCCGGCCCCGCGTGTACCGCGTGTCGGCCGCGGTCCGCCTGCGCGACGGCCGCCGCCTCACGCTGCGCGGCGTGCTGCGCGCCTGCCCGCAATGATCCAGCACGTCGCGCTGGAGGCGCGCCGCGCGTATTCCCGCGATCCACGCGGCCACCTGGTCGAGATCATGGCCTTCCCGCCCGGGGCCTAGACTGCGGGCGGTGACCCCCGACCCGCCGCCGCCTCCGCCTCCGCCGCCTCCCGCCGTCCCGCCCCCGCCGCCCCCGCCGCCGCAGGAGCCCGGGGCCGTGCCGCCCGGCTACCACCAGCCGCCGAGCTCGGGCGGCGGGCCCGCGTTCGGCGAGCTGGCCATCAAGCGCGGGGTCGGGCGCGTGATCGGCTTCTCGATCCTCTCCTTCGGGATCTACACGTACTACTGGTTCTACGTGACCCGCAAGCAGGTCAACGGCGAGATCGGGTCGACCGACGACGCCGGCCTGTACACCGCCGGGCTGCTGGTCCCGATCCTCAACGTGGTCATCACCTACTGGCTGTGGCGCGACATCGCGCTGCTGCGCCAGCGGGCGGGCCTGCCGGACTTCAACGTCGTGCTGTGGCTGGTGCTGACGATGTTCGTGCCGTTCGCCGCGCTGGCCATCTACCCGATGGTCGTCAACCGCCTGAACGAGTACTGGGACGTGCGGACGGGCGGCGCCGCCGTCACGGCGCCGGTGACGAGCGGCGAGAAGATCGTGCTGGGCATCGGGATCGCGCTGTGGGCGCTGTTCACGCTCATCGTCGTCGTGGCGATCGTCGCCGCCGTCGCCTCGTCCTAGACCTGCGGCGACGCCGATGGCGCGGTAGGCTCGCGCCCGTGGACGACCGGCGCGACGACGACCCGTTCGGCCGGGGCGAGCCGCTCCCCCCGCCTCCGGAGCCGCCGCCTCTCCCGGAGCAGCCGCTCGGCCCGCCGTCGCTCGGCAACGAGCCGCTCCCGCCACCCCCGCCC
>DATLOP010000334.1:0-6103 GCA_035536255.1 Solirubrobacteraceae bacterium | reverse complement strand
TCGTTCGTCGGCTCGTCGAGGAGCAGGACGTTGCCGCCCGTGCGCAGCAGCTTGGCCAGGTGGACCCGGTTGCGCTCGCCGCCCGACAGCGCCCCGACCTTCTTCTGCTGGTCGGAGCCCTTGAAGTTGAAGCGCGCCGCGTACGCGCGGTCGCCGCCGACCTCCTCCCACACCGCCTTCTCGGGGTCCAGCGCGTCGCGGGACTGGTCCACGTAGGCCAGCTCCACGCTGTCGCCCAGGCGCAGCTCGCCGCCGTCGGGTTGCTCCTGACCGGTGATCATCCGCAGCAGCGTGGTCTTGCCGGCGCCGTTGGGCCCGACGATCCCGACGATCCCCGCGGGCGGCAGCGAGAACGACAGGTCCTCGATGAGCAGCCGGTCGCCGTAGCCCTTGCGCAGCGCCTCGGCCTCCACGACCACGCTGCCCAGCCGCGGGCCGGCCGGGATGTGGATCTGCACCTCGTCGAGCTTGACGTTGCGGTCCTCGGCCAGCAGCGCCTCGTAGCGCTTCAGGCGCGCCTTGTTCTTGGTCAGGCGCGAGGAGGCGTTCATCCGCACCCACTCCAGCTCGGACTCGATCGTGCGCTGGCGCGCGGTCTCCTCGCGCTTCTCCTGGGCCAGGCGGGCCTGCTTCTGCTCCAGCCACGACGAGTAGTTGCCCTCGAAGGGGATCCCGCGCCCGCGGTCGAGCTCGAGGATCCAGCCCGCGACGTTGTCGAGGAAGTAGCGGTCGTGGGTCACGGCTACGACCGTGCCGGGGTACTCGGCCAGGTGGCGCTCCAGCCAGGCCACCGTCTCGGCGTCCAGGTGGTTGGTCGGCTCGTCGAGCAGCAGCAGGTCGGGCTGGCGCAGCAGCAGGCGGCACAGGGCGACGCGGCGGCGCTCGCCGCCGGACAGGTTGGCCACCTCGGCGTCGGGCGGCGGAAGGCGCAGCGCGTCCATCGCCTGCTCCAGGCGGCTGTCCAGGTTCCAGCCGTCCACCGCGTCGATGCGCTCCTGCAGGCGGGCGAACTCGTCCGCCGTGTCCTCGGAGTAGTTCATCGACAGCTCGTTGAAGCGCTCCAGCAGGCCCTTGACCTCGGCCACGCCCTCCTCGACGTTGCCGCGCACGTCCTTGGACTCGTCGAGCGCCGGCTCCTGCTCGAGCAGGCCCACGGTGGCCCCGGGCGCCAGCTGGGCGTCGCCGCGGAACTCCGTCTCCACGCCGGCCATGATCCGCAGCAGCGTCGACTTGCCCGCGCCGTTGAGGCCGAGCACGCCGATCTTGGCCCCGGGCAGGAAGGCCAGGGTGATGTCCTTGAGCACCTCGCGGTCCGGCGGGTGGACCTTGGAGAGGCGGTGCATGGTGAAGATGTACTGCGCTGACACGGCCGGTCAGGGTAGCTGTTGGCGGCCCGCCTCCTCGCGCGCCTCGCGCAGCTGGTGCGCGGACGTGAAGAAGTTGCGGTACGCGAGCGCCATCGCCGTCAGGGCGGACAGCGAGACCGCGCCGAGCAGGGCGTAGAGGATCACCAGCTGCAGACGGACGGCGTCAACCGGGTCGGCCCCCGCCAGCAGCGAGCCGACCATGATCCCCGGGAAGGCGACGAGGCCCGTCGTCTTGGTCTGGTCGATCAGCGGGACCAGCCCCGTGCGCAGGCTGGCCCGGATCAGGGGGCGCGCCGCCTCGGTGGCGGTGGCGCCCAGGGCCAGCGTGGCCTCGATCTCGCGCGAGCGCGCGCGGATCTCGTCGCCCAGGCGGTTGAGCGCCACCGCCGAGGCGGTCATCGCGTTGCCGATGACGATCCCCGCCACCGGGACCAGGAAGCGCGGCTCGGGCTCGAACACGCCGAGGGCCACGATCAGGCCGAGGGTCGAGACCGCGCCGAGCGTGAGCGCGGCCAGCAACGGCCACAGCGCCCCCGGGACCGAGCGCGCGCGGTGGCGCGCCGTGAGCGTGCCCACGCCGACCATCACCGCCACCAGCCCGAACACGTAGGCCAGGTCGTCGCGCTCGAAGATGAAGTCGATCACGAAGCCGACGGCGGTCAGCTGGACGAAGGCGCGCGCCGCGGCGGCGGCGATCTCGCCCTCCAGGCGGGCGCGCTCCCACAGCGAGACGCCGATCGCCACGGCGACCAGCGCCAGCGCGCCCGCCACCTCGGCCAGGCCGACGCCGGTGGCGCTCACGGCGCACTCGCCTCGGCGGCCAGGCGGCCGTCCTGCAGCCGCAGCACAGTGTCGGCGAGCCGCCGGCCCTGGTCCGCGTCGTGGGTCACGAGGACGTAGGACAGGCCCGGGCGCGCCCGCAAATCCAGCAGCGTGCGCTCGACGGCCTCGCGTGCCGCCGGGTCCAGCGCCGACGTCGGCTCGTCGAGCAGCAGCACCCTCGGCTCCAGGGCCAGCGCGCGCGCGAGCATCACGCGCTGCTGCTCGCCCACGGACAGCCGCCCCGCGTCGCGCGGCGCGAAGTCGGGGTCCAGCCCGGCCAGCCCCAGCGCGCGCTCCACGTCGGCCTCGCGGCCGGCCAGTCGCGGGCCGAGGGCGACGTTGTCCCCCACCGTCCCGTCGCGCAGCGCCGGGAGCTGGGGCACGAGGCACACCTCGCGGCGCAGCTCGAGCACGTCGCGCTCGCGCACATCCGCGCCCAGGTAGTGGACGGCGCCCGCGTCGGGGTCGACGAGCCGGTTGAGCAGGCGCAGCAGCGTCGACTTCCCGGCGCCCGACGGGCCGGCCACGCAGCTCGCCCCGTCGGGCAGCCGCGCGCTCAGGCCATCGAGCACGATCCGCCCGCCGCGGCGGGCCCTGACGTCGCGCAACTCGAAGGGCACGGGCGGATTATCTCGCCACCGGGCGCTACCGTTTGCGGGGCATGAGCCAGGTTCTCGACGTCGAGCAGTCGCTGCTCCTCCTGGAGTTGGAGGCGCCTTTCGACCAGCGCGCCGTCCAGCTGGCGCGCCGCCGGCAGGCCAAGCGCTGGCATCCCGATCTGGCGCCGCCCGGCAAGCAGGTCGAGCACGAGCGCCACCTGCAGGCGATCAACCGGGCCGCTGACCAGCTGGAGAACCTGGCCGAGGGCTCGCGCGGAGGGCGCGTCTCGGCCAACGCGGTCAAGGTCAGCGCCGCCGCCGCGCGGGTCGCCCGCGCCGAGGCCGGCCGCCGCGCCTACGAGGCCGAGCAGCGCGCCCGCGAGCACGCCGCCGACCGCGAGCGCAACGACCCCTTCGGCGACCGCGTGCCCGACCACTCCGTCGTCCACCGCTACGCGCGCTGCCTGTCCTATCCCGAGTGGGGCGTGGGGAGCGTGACCGGGATCTTCTTCTCCGGCGAGGGCGACGACATCCAGCAGTGGGCCCGGATGAAGTTCCAGGTCGGCGTGCGCACCGTGCCCGCCGGGTCGCTGCAGTTCGTGGACTTCTCCAAGCCCGACGCGGGCGCCGACCGCGTCCAGCGCTTCATGACGGCGGCCCAGCACGCGATGGCCGAGGGCGACTTCCCGCTGGCCGCGCAGCGCCTGGTCTACGCGCGCGACGCCGAGCCGTCCAACCCGGCCGTGCTGCGGCTGATGACCGTGGCCTTCTGGCAGGCGGGCAACCTCCCGGCGGCCGCCCGCTCCATGCGCGACTGGGCCCGCGTGGAGGGCGAGCGCCCCACCCCCCACCGCTACGCCTCGCGGATCTACGAGGACATGGGCGCGATCCCCCTGGCCGCCGAGGCGGCCGAGCGCGCCGCCGCCCGGGCGCCGCGCGACGCCTCGACGTGGGAGCGCCTGGGCCGGATGCGCCTGCGGCTGATGGACGCCGGGGGCGCGCTGGACGCGCTGGAGCGCGCGCGGGAGCTGGGCCCGACCGTCGAGGGTCTGCTCGACCTCGCCCTGGCGCGCCAGCTCGGCGGCGACGTGGGCGGGGAGGTGTCGGCGTGCCACGAGGCCACGCGGCTGGACCCCGAGTCGCCCGAGGGGTGGTCGCGCTACGCCCATGCGCTGGCTCGCACCGAGCGCGTGTCGGAGGCGATCGCCGCCTGCGAGCGCGCGCTGACCGTGGGCGCGGGCGACGAGGTGCGCGATCTGCTGACGCACCTGCGCGAGGTCGAGGCCCGCGCCCTGCCCAGGACCGCCGCCGCCTAGGGTCGCGACCCCATCGCGGGGTTTGCCTTGCCCCCGCGCGGGCCATCCTCTCTCCAGGGATCACGAACGATCGGAGGGATTCGCATGGCACGCGCACTGACGTTGGGTAGGCGACGCGATCACGACCACGAGGGCCGGGGCGGGGCGGTAGCGGACGGAGCCCGCCGCGGCGCCTGGGGCCTGGCGCGGCTGGTGATGCTGGTGGCCTGGATCGTGGTCGGGGTGATCGTGGCCGGGATCCTGCTCGTGGTGCTGGAGGCGAATCCGACCAACGCGGTCGTCGAGGCGGTGACCGACGCGGCCCGCTGGCTGGCCGGCCCGTTCAAGGACCTGTTCACGTTCGACAACGCCAAGACGGCGGTCGCGGTGAACTGGGGCCTGGCGGCGGTCGTCTACCTCGTGGTGGCGAGCGTGATCGCCCGGCTGCTGCGCCGCTAGCCATACTGCCGCGCGTGACGGCGCGCGAGGAACGCATCGAAGGGCAGATCCGTGGGGCCGCCGCGGCGCTGAACCGCGGCGACCTCGACGGGTTCGCCGCCTTCATCGACCCCGACGTCGAGTTCACGTCGCTGGTCGCTGAGATGGAGGGCGAGACGTACCGCGGGCACGAGGGCATCCGGCGCTGGTGGAGCAACGTCCGCGAGGCGTTCGTCGACGGCCGCTGGATCTACGAGGAGATCCACGTGGCGGGCGACGCCGGCTTCGCCCGCGTGCGCATCGAGGGCAAGCTGGGCGGCGTCCCGGTGGAGCAGTCGATGTGGCAGGCCTTCCGGATGCGCGGCGACCTCGCGTGCTGGTGGGCCTTCTACCGCAGCGAGGACGAGGCGCGCGAAGCCGTCGGGATGGCGCGTTAGCGTCCCGCGGATGCGCCTGATCGTCGCCCGCTGCGAGGTCCGCTACACCGGCCGGTTGACCGCCGTGCTGCCTGAGGCGCTGCGGCTGGTCATGGTCAAGTCCGACGGGTCGGTGATGGTCCACGCCGACACCGGCGGCTACAAGCCGTCGAACTGGATGACCGCTCCCACGGTGATCGAGGAGTCGCCCGAGGCGATCGTCGTGCGCAAGCTCAAGGGCGAGGACCGGCTGGAGATCCGGATCGCCGAGGTCGTCTCCGACGTCACCCACGACATGGGCGAGGCGGCGGCGCTGGAGAAGGACGGCGTCGAGGCCCACCTCCAGGAGGCGCTGGCGGCGGCGCCGCAGTGGTGCGGCGAGGGCTTCCGGCTGGTGCGCCGCGAGTGGCCGACCGACATCGGTCCGGTGGACCTGATGTGCCGCGACCCGCAGGACGGCTGGGTCGCGGTCGAGATCAAGCGCATCGGGACGATCGAGGCGGTCGAGCAGCTCGCGCGCTACCTCGAGCGCATCCGGCGCGACCCGGCGATGGGCGCGTGCCGCGGAGTCCTGGCCGCCCAGGTCGTCAAGCCGCAGGCCCGCGTGCTGGCCGAGGCGCGCGAGATCGCCTGGGTCGAGGTCGACCGCGACGTCCTGCGCGGCGAGCGCGAGCCCGACCTCGTCCTGTTCGCCGCCTAGAACATCCCCGGCTTGGTGCCGTCGAAGCGCTCGAGCCCGTCGTCGGGGATCGGCTCCCAGGCCGCGGCGCTGGCCACGTGGGTGCGAAAGCTCGGACGCACGCCGGGATCCTGGTCGAACGCGGACATGCGCACGCTCATCTGCGCCGGGTCGTCGGGGTTGCGGCTGAACAGGTGCGCGCCGCACTCCCGGCAGAAGGACTTCTCGAAGCCGCCGTCGGGATGGCGCCAGCCCTTCACGTGCTCCTCGCCGGCGACCAGGCGGAAGGCACCGCCGTCGACCTGGGCCTGTGCGGAGGAGCCCGAGCCCGTGCGCCCCTGGCACCGCGTGCAGTGGCAGTAGCCGGCGCCGCGCGGCGGCTCGGTGACCTCGAAGCGCACGCGCCCGCACAGGCAGCTCCCGGTCAGCGCAGTCCGGCTCACGCCGTGGAATATAGGCTCCCGCGTCATGTCCTCCGAAGAGGCCG
>DATLOP010000333.1:0-7294 GCA_035536255.1 Solirubrobacteraceae bacterium | reverse complement strand
CACCCGGCCGGCGACGGCCCGCGCAGCGACCGCGACGTCGGCGGTCCGACGGCCGCAGAGCCGGCGGACGACGTCGAGGGCGGCAAGGGCACGAAGCCGACCGGCCTCGACCCGCACGAGTGAGCGCGGGCCGGGCGGGGCCGGACGCCCCAGTACCCTAGGAGCCATGGAAGAGACCAAGGCCAAGGGCCCCTCGCTCGTCCGCCGCGCGCTGGCCGTCGTGATCCTCGCCGTCGCCGCGTGGCTGTTGCTGAAGATCGCCATCGGGATCATCGCCTCGGTGGCGTGGATCGTCGTGGCGGTGATCGCCGTCGTCGGCGTGATCTGGGCCGTCAACACCCTCACCTGACGCCGTGAGCACGACGTACGGGGGCGCATACGTGTTCCTGGCGCTGTGCTCGGGCGTGGCCGGGGGGGTGATCGGGCGGATCAAGGGCAGCTCGTTCCTGATCTGGTTCGCGATCGCGAGCCTGCTGCCGGTGTTCGGGATCCTCGCCGCGCTGGCCTACCGCTGGGACCGCGATGAGCTGCGCCGCCAGTGCCCGCGCTGCGGCCGGGTGACCAAGCTCCACGAC
Organism: Solirubrobacteraceae bacterium; assembly: GCA_035536255.1. Taxonomy (GTDB): domain Bacteria; phylum Actinomycetota; class Thermoleophilia; order Solirubrobacterales; family Solirubrobacteraceae; genus AC-38. Next base: position 6,719 of record DATLOP010000333.1, on the reverse strand, counting down.
GCGCTGTGCACCCGCTGCGGGGCCGAGCTGGAGTTCCCTGAAAGCGCCATTGCGCCGGAATCGGCGCGGTACACTCGCTGAGCGCCGCGTGGGGGGAACCCGCGCGGCATCCCTGTCTAGAAGCGGAAAGGAGGAAGCGCATGCGAGCGGCCGATGCCCTCATGGAGGCCCTGAAGGCGGAGGGTGTCGAGGTCGTGTTCGGCCTGCCCGGCGGCGCCAACCTTCCGACCTACGACGCGCTCTACGACGCGGGCATCCGCCACATCCTCGTGCGCCACGAGGCGGGCGGAGGCCACGCCGCCGAGGGGTACGCCAAGGCGACCGGCCGCGTCGGCGTGGCCTTCGGCACCAGCGGACCGGGCGCGACCAACCTCGTCACGCCGATCTGCGACGCGATGATGGACTCCGTCCCCACGGTCTTCCTGACCGGCCAGGTGCGCACGGAGCTGATCGGCACCGACGGCTTCCAGGAGGCCGACATCGGCGGCATCACGCTGCCGATCGTCAAGCACTCCTTCATGGTCCAGGACCCGCGGGAGATCCCCCAGGCCGTGCACGAGGCGTTCCACCTCGCGCGCTCGGGCCGTCCGGGCCCGGTGCTCGTCGACATCCCGCAGGACCTCTCGCGCGCCGACATCGAGTACGAGCCGGCCACCAACGTCTCGCTGCCCGGCTACCAGCCGACCACCGAGGGCAACCAGAAGCAGATCCGCCTGGCCGCCAAGGCGCTGGCCAACGCGCGGCGGCCCGTGATCTACGGCGGCGGCGGGATCGTCAACGCCGACGCGTCGGCCGAGTTCACCGAGCTGTGCACGGCCGACCGCCTGCCGGTCACGCTCACGGTGATGGGCCTGGGCGCGTTCCCGGCGCCTCACGACCAGTGGCTGGGGATGCTGGGGATGCACGGCACGCGCGCCGCCAACTACGCCATGGACGAGGCCGACCTGATCGTCGCCGTCGGCGCGCGCTTCGACGACCGCATCACCGGCAAGCTGAGCGAGTTCGCGCCGCGGGCCAAGTTCATACACATCGACGTGGACCCGGCGGAGATCTCCAAGAACGTCCCGGCCCACATCCCGATCGTGGGCGACGCGAAGAACATCCTCCCGAGGCTGCTGGCCGAGTACCGGGCGCTGGAGACCGACTCCGCGCGCCTGGAGGACTGGTGGTCGCGGATCGAAGGGTGGCGCAAGCAGTACCCGCTGGGCTACGAGGACTCCGCGGACGCCGAGATCAAGCCGCAGTACATGATCCAGGCGCTCTACGAGGCGACGGGCGGCGACGCCATCGTCACCTCCGACGTGGGCCAGCACCAGATGTGGACGGCGCAGTACTTCCACTTCAACCGGCCGCGCCGCTGGATCAACTCCGGCGGCCTGGGGACGATGGGCTTCGGCCTGCCCGCCGCGATGGGGGCGCAGATCGGCTGCCCGGACCAGCTCGTGTGCTGCGTGGCCGGCGACGGCTCGGTGCAGATGAACATGCAGGAGCTGGCCACGTGCTCCGAGCACGGCATCCCGATCAAGGTCTTCATCATGAACAACGGCTACCTGGGCATGGTCCGCCAGTGGCAGGAGCTGTTCTGGGACCGCCGCTACTCGCAGGTCGACATGGGCCAGCACCCCGACTTCCTCAAGCTCGCCGAGGCCTACGGGGCCAAGGGGATGCGCCTGGACGACAAGTCGACGCTGGTCGATGGGATGAAGGAGGCGATCGCCGCCGAGGGCCCGGTGATGGTCGACGTCCGCGTCACCCGCGAGGAGAACACGTACCCGATGATCCCGGCCGGCCAGGCCGCCCGGGACATGGTGGGGTGAGGGCCGCGATGGGTGAGCCTGGGACCAAGGAGCTGCTGTCCCTCGAGGACCTCGACGCGGTCAGCGGGCACCGGACGGGGCGCAAGCACGTCCTGTCGATCCTGGTCGAGAACAAGCCGGGCGTCCTGACGCGGATCGCCGGGCTGTTCGCGCGGCGCGGGTTCAACATCGACACGCTGGCCGTGGGGCCGACCGACGACGACTCGGTCTCCCGCGTCACGCTCACCGTCGACGGGGCCAAGCACCCGATCGACCAGGTGACCAAGCAGCTGCACAAGCTCGTCAACGTGCTGAAGATCCGCGACCTGGAGCCCGAGGAGTCGGTGGCCCGGGAGCTGGCGCTGTTCAAGATCGCCTGCGACGGCGGGACGCGCGGCGAGGTGATGCAGATCGCCGGGATCTTCCGCGCGCACGTGGTCGACGTCGGCCGCCGCTCGATCGTGGTCGAGGTGACCGGGACCGACGACAAGATCGAGGCGTTCGAGGCGCTGGTCCGCCCGTTCGGCCTCGTCGAGATGGTCCGCACCGGGGAGATCGCCATCTCCCGGGGCCGCGGCGAGACCTGATCGCGCCGTGACTGCGCCCCGCGTTCTCCCGGACGGCGCGGCCCCGGAGAGAGCGTGACCGAGGCCTTGCGGACCGTCGCCGACCGGCTGGCGGAGGGCGCGCGCGAGCGGCTGGCCGGGCATGTCGAGGCGGCTCTCGGGCGCGCGCGCGCGCGGGGCGAGCCGGTGGTGGCCGCGGTCACCGTCCGCGTCTCGCCCGCTACCGACCCCACCGCGGTCGTCATGGCCTCGCGGCGGGCCGGCGAGCCGTGGTTCGCGCTGGAGCAGCCCGAGCGCGACGGCTTCGCCCTGGCCGCCATGGGCGCGCTGACCGAGATCTCCGGTGCGGGCCCCGAGCGCTTCGCGCACGCCGCCGCGGAGTGGCGGGACCTGGCCGCGCGGGCCGTGACCGACCCCCCGGAGGCCCTCTCCCGGCCGGCCGCGCCGTCCGGCGCAGTCCCCCCTCCGCCCGGCTCCGGCCTCGTCGCCGTCGGCGGCTTCGCGTTCGCGCCCGACGGCGGCGGGTCTCCCGAATGGGAGGGGTTCGCGCCCGCTTCGCTCGTCGTCCCCGAGGTCGCGCTGGCGCGGCGCGGGGGGGAGGTCAGGCTCACGCTGGCCGCGCTGGTCGCGCCCGACGACACGCCCGAGGAGGCGCTGGCCCGCGTGGAGGCGCGCGCCGCGCAGCTGCGCGACGTGCCGCTGCCCCTGCTCGATCCCGCCCCCGCCGGGCGCGCGCGGGTCACCGGGGCGATGCCGCCCGAGCACTACGTGTCGGCGGTCGGCCGCGCCGTCGAGCGGATCCGGGCGGGGGAGATGGACAAGGTCGTCCTGGCCCGCGAGGTCGTCGTCCAGGCCGGCGCGCCCCACGACCCCGGCGCGATCCTCGGCGTCCTGCGCGAGGCGTTCCCCGGCTGCTACGTCGTCGGCGTGGGCCGCGGGGACGCCGCGTTCGTCGCCGCCTCGCCCGAGCTGCTGGTCCGCCGTGAGGGCCAGCGCGCGAGCACGGTCGCGCTCGCCGGGTCCACCCGGCGCAGCGCCGACCCCGCGGTCGACGACCACCTCGGCGAGCAGCTGCTGCGCAGCGCCAAGGACCGCGAGGAGCAGGCGATCGTCGCCCGGCGCATCGAGCGCGTCCTGCGCGATCGCGCGGTCTGGGTGGCGGCGGCCGACGAGCCGGTGCTCGTGCGCATGGCCAACATCCAGCACCTGGCCACGCCCATCCGCGCCCAGCTGGCCGAGCCCGTCGGCGCGCTGGACCTGGCCGGCCTCCTGCACCCGACGCCCGCCGTGGGCGCCGAGCCACGCGACGCCGTCCGCGCGATCCCCGAGCTCGAGGGCCTGGACCGCGGCTGGTACGCCGGCGCGATCGGCTGGACCGACGCCGCCGAGGACGGCGAGCTGTGCGTCGGCCTGCGCTGCGCGCTGCTGCGCGGCGCCACCGCCCGCCTCTACGCCGGCGTCGGCGTCGTCCGCGACTCCGACCCCGCGGCGGAGCTGGCCGAGACCGAGATCAAGCTCGACGCCCTGCTGCCCGTCCTCGCCGCGTGAGGCACGGGGTTCTCGGTACAGCGATCGCTACTTCGAGGGCTTCTTGAGCGGCGTTGCCCTCTTCGGGCGGCCGGACGCTACCTGCGACTTCTTGGCCGGAGCGGCGTAGCCCCTCTTCATCGTCCACGCGGTGTTTGCCCTTGGAGCCATGCTGCCGCCTCCTAGTCCGAGACCTCAAGATACTCGACCTCCGCCCACCGAACCAGCACGCCAAAGCTCCCGGTCTCCACGAACTCGTCGTTCGGTCCGGTGCGCCGAACGAAGTCACCCTCCTCTTGGTCCACCATCAGCTCACGGCGCAAGTAGATGTCGGCGGGTTCCGGATAGCCCCCGACATAGGACCCTTCGACGTACTGCCCTCCCAACCACCCCCCGCTCTTCAGCTTCATGAGGACGAAGAGGTCTGTCGGGTCGCCGGAAAAGAGCGCGTCCCAGGCAGTTGGTGGCGCTGTCGGCCCAACGATGACCTGAGCCCATTTCTTGCCCCTGTTGAAGTGGTATCCGAGGACCGTCCCGAGGACAGCAGGAACCCCGATGTACGCCAAGACGACGGGCCAAAGCCACAGCGGGAGGTCGTGCCGGTGCTCTGCCCCGTGACGGAGATAGTCCTCCCATATCCGATAGCTAAGGGGAGCGATCACCGCTTGAAACGCCGCTGTGATTCCAAGAAAACGGAGGGTCCGGTCCGCCACCGCGATTCCCCACCGCCCCGCCTGCCGTTCAAGCGCCCAGGTGTAGACGGCGCCTGGAAGTACGGCGACGAGGGCGACAGCCAAAGCTTGAACTGTCCCGGGCACGTCCCTTTAGGCAAACGGCCAGACAAACTCGCTCTCCTCACATGGGCGATCTATGGTGAGTTCTGAACCGTGCGCGTGAGCTACGTCACACAGCGTCGCCGCGCGGCGGGAGAGGTTGGCCGGTGAGGGAGAGCGCCGAGTGAGCACGCCCGCCACGACGCCGCGCATCGTCCCGGTGCCCACCGCACCGGCGGCGACTCCGCGCCTGCCGCCGGGCCCGCGCGCGCCGGCCGTCTGGCAGACCCTGCGGCTGTACCGAGACTGGTCGGGCTACCTGGAGGAGTGCCGCGAGCGCTACGGCGACGCCTTCACGTTGAACTTCACCGCGATCGGGCGCTGGGCGTACTTCAGCGATCCCGGCGTGCTCAAGCAGGTGTTCCAGGGCCATCCCGACGTCTACCTGGCCGGCGAGGCGCGGGCGATGCTCGAGCCCGTCGTGGGCCGGCGCTCGGTCCTGGTCCTCGACGGCGAGGAGCACATGCGCGCCCGCCGGCTGCTGCTGCCCTCCTTCCAGGGCAACCACGTGCGCACGCACGAGCGCACGATGCAGGACGCGACGCGCGCCGAGCTGGCGCGCTGGCCGTCCGGCGAGCCGTTCGCGCTGCGCCCGCACCTGCAGACGATCACGCTGGACATCGTCCTGCGCGCGATCTTCGGCATGGACGCGGACGAGCGCCGCGCGGACATGCACCGCGCGATCGTGCGGCTGCTCGCGGTGGCCACCGGGCCCTTCGTGATGATCCCGATCCTGGCCCGCGACCTCGGGCCGTTCTCGCCCGGCGGCATCCTGGCCCGCCGCCGCGCCGCGGTGGACGAGCTCGTCTACGCCCAGATCGCCGAGCGCCGGGCCGACCCGGCGGCCGGTGAGCGCGACGACGTGCTGTCGGTGCTGCTCGGCGCGCGCGACGAGGACGGCCACGAGCTGGACGACGAGACCCTGCGCGACGAGCTGATGACGCTGCTGCTGGCCGGCCACGAGACCACGGCCACCGCCCTGGCGTGGGCGATCGAGCGCCTGGTGCGCCACCCCGGCGTCCTGCGCCGGCTGCTGGCCGAGCTGGAGGACGAGCCGGCCGGCGGGCGCTACCTGGACGCGGTGATCAAGGAGACGCTGCGCGTGCGCCCGGTGATCGGCGACGTCGGGCGCATGCTCGGCACGACCGCGGAGATCGGCGGCTACACGATGCCCGCGGGGACGATGGTCGCGCCGGCCATCGCCACCGTGCACCTGGACGGCGACGCCTACGATGAGCCCGAGGCGTTCCGCCCCGAGCGCTGGCTCGAGGACTCGCCGCCCGGGCAGGCGTGGATCCCCTTCGGCGCGGGGCGGCGCAGCTGCCTGGGCGCCGGGTTCGCGCTGTTCGAGATGAAGGTCGTCCTGCGGACGATCCTGTCCGCGCTGACCCTGCGCCCGGCGCGCCCGCAGGACGAGCGCGCCCGCGTCCGCAACATCACGCTCGTCCCCGGCCGCGGGGCCGAGGTCATCGCAACGCCGCGCTGACGCGCTCCCAGACCGCCCGGTGGAGCCGCACGTTGGCCGCGCGGCCGGTGCGCACCTCCAGGATCGCGGAGCCCGGCGCCGCCAGGCCCTCGGCCAGCGCCTCGGCCGTTTCGACCCGCCGGTGCGCGAGCCCGTAGAGGGCGGCGGCGCGGGCGAAGTCCAGGCCGGTGGGAGTGGCCACGTGCTCCTCGAACGCGTCGCCCTGGGTGGCGATCGGCAGGAAGTGGAAGATGCCCCCGCCGTCGTTGTTGAGCAGGACGATCTTCAGCTCCAGGCCCAGCCGCGACGCCGCCAGCAGCCCGCCGACGTCGTAGGCCAGCGCCACGTCGCCGACCAGCAGGACCACCGGTCCGCCGGACACGGCCGCGGCGCCGAAGGCGCTGGACACGGTGCCGTCGATCCCGTTGGCGCCCCGGTTGGAGAGCACCCGCGGGCCCCCGGTGCGCGCCGGGAAGAACGTCTCCACGTCGCGGATCGGCATGGAGGACGCGACGAACAGTGTGGCCTCCGG
>DATLOP010000332.1:0-4408 GCA_035536255.1 Solirubrobacteraceae bacterium | reverse complement strand
GGGCCGCGCTCTCGCTGGCCGCCGACGCCGGGGCGGCCTAGCCGCCGGCGAACCGCCGCCGGGCCTCGTCGACGTCGGCGTGCGTGCTGGCCCGGGCGATGAGCCCGTCGCGGACCGTGTAGAGGATGGCCAGCGGGCGGTCCTGCTCGGCGCCGCTCAGGCCCCCGCGGCCGAATTCGCGCGAGACGACCAGGACGCGGTCCCCGGCGGCCTCGTACTCGCGATCGCGGATCGCGTACTCCTCGAAGACCTCGGCGAGCTGGCCGAACAGGCTCATCAGCCCCTCGTGGCCGTGGTAGACCTGGTCGAGCCCCGGCGCGTTCGCCCCGCGGTTGTCCCACTCGACGTCCTCGGCTACCAGGGCGAGGGCGGTCCCGATGTCACCGGCGTCGAAGGCGTCGTTGGTGGCGCGGACGACGTCGAGCGGCTCGGTCACAGGTCCAGGCGCCGGAACACCGGCCGCGGGAGGTGGCGCAGGCCCGCGAACACGAAGCGCAGGACCGGCGGGGCCCACACCGTGTGGGCGCGGCGGCGCAGGCCCTTGACGATCTCCTGGGCCACCTTGTCCGGCGTCGTGGTGAACGGAACGTCCTCCAGGCCCTCGGTCATCTTCGTCCGCACCATGCCCGGCCGCACGACCATCACGTGCACGCCCTCGGCGGCCAGCTCGTCGCCCAGCCCCTGGGCGAAGGCGTCCAGCCCCGCCTTGGAGGCGCCGTAGACGAAGTTCGAGCGCCGCGGGCGCTCGGCGGCCACCGACGACAGGACGACCAGCGACCCGTGGCCCTGGGCGCGCAGGCGCTCCGCCGCCACGAGCAGGGCCGACACCGCGCCGGTGAAGTTCGTCCGCACGTGGGCCAGCGCGGCATCGCGATCGCGCTTGAGCGCCTCCTGGTCGCCCAGCACGCCGAAGGCCACGAGGACCACGTCGACGTCGCCCGCGTCGAACGCGGACTTGAGCGCCTCGGCGTGTGAGCCAGGCTCATCGGCATCGAACGGGATGACCTCCACGGTCTCGGCACCCGCCTCCTTGAGCGCCGCGACCTCGCCGTCGAGCTTCCCCGGATCCCGCGCGGCCAGCCACACCGTCCGAGCCCGCTCCGCCACCAGGGCCCGCACCGTCGCCCGCGCAATGTCCGACCCACCCCCCAGGACGAGCACCGACTGAACCGAGCCCAAAGCGTCCCTCATCCGGACGTGCCGTCTCTAAGCGTCCCCAGGGGAAGCTTTCCGACGGCACCCCCCTCCCTGACCGGCGTCGTTAGCCCCAAACGGCGCGACAAGTCCGACCGCATGCGCTCCAAGGGATCCAAACGAGCGCGAATCGCCTGCCAATCCGAAAGCTCGGGATACATCGCACCCAAGACATCCGGGCGCAGCCGCGAGTCCTTGGACAGGTACACGCGTCCGCCCGCGCCTGCGACGAGCTCGTCGAGGCCGTCGAGCAAAGAAGGCAGCCCCGGGGCCGACGCCGGCAGGTCCAAGGCCAGAGTCCAGCCCTCGACGGGGAACGAGAGCAGGCCGCGCCCACCGCCGAAGCGCTTCAACACGGCCAGGAACGAGGCGGCCCCGCTGCGCGCCAGGCGCTCGACGGCCTCGCGCAGGGCGTCCTCGGCGCCGAACGGCACCACGAACTGGTACTGGAGGAACCCGCGCGAGCCGTACATCCGGTTCCACCCGCGGATCGCGTCCAGCGGGAAGAAGAAGGGCTGCAGCGCGACCAGCCTCCCGCGCTCCATCCGGGGCGCGCGGCGGAAGTACAGCTCGTTGAACGCGCCGACGGTGGACCGGCGCAGCAGCCCGTTCGGCGCCCACGGCGGGGCGGACAGCCGCGCCGGGGGTGGCGGCTCCAGCGGCCGCGCGCGCCGCCGGGCCGGGAGCTCGTCGAGGGTGGCGTGGTCGCCGCGCATCAGCACGGAGCGGCCCAGCGCGCCGCCCCGGGCCAGGCAGTCGATCCAGGCCACCGAGTAGCGGTAGCCGGCGTCGCCGGACGCCATCCGCGCCATCGCGTCGTCGAGGTCGCGCGCGCGCTCGACGTCCTCGCGCACCCACGACGTGGCGACCGGCATCAGCCGCAGCGTCGCGCGCAGCACGACGCCCGTCAGCCCCATCCCGCCGGCGGTGGCGCGGAAGACGTCGTCGCCGGGGGCGGCGAGCACGCGCTCGCCGGCCGGCGTGAGCAGCTCCAGCGACTCCACGTGGTCGGCGAACCCGCCCTCGCCGTGGTGGTTCTTGCCGTGGATGTCGGAGGCGATCGCGCCCCCGACGGTCACGTAGCGCGTCCCGGGCACGACCCGCGGGAACCACCCCAGCGGCAGCAGCGCGCCGATCAGCTCGTCCAGCGACAGCCCCGCGTCCACGGTCACCCGCCCGTTGCGCACGTCGACGTCGTGGAAGCGGCGCAGCGCGGTCATGTCCAGCACCGCGCCGCCCGCGTTCTGCGCCGCGTCGCCATAGGCGCGCCCCAGCCCCCGCGGCAGGACGCCGCGCGGGCCGGCGGAAGACAGGGCCCGCTCGACCTCCTCGATGCCCGACGGGGAGACCACGCTCGCGCGCGAGGGCGCCGTCCGCCCCCAGCCGCACAACAAAGCGTCAGTGGGCAACGCTCACCCCCGCGCCGAACAGGACGAGCCAGATCACGCCGAGGACCTGGATCGGGCGGTCGCCCAGCGCGATGTCCTCGGGCGCCCCGCCGTAGCCCTCCTCCAGCAGCAGCGCGTAGCGCAGCACCCCCAGGACGACCGGGCCGATCGACAGCTCGAACCACGGGACGGTCGTCTCCAGCTCGGACTGCTCGAAGGCCCACAGGCAGTAGCCGGTGAGCATGACCGCCGAGGCCATCGTGTACACGTAGCGCAGGTAGTCGCGCGAGTACGCGGCCAGGGTGGCCCGCGTCGCCTCACGCTCGGCGCCCATCGTGACGTGCTCGGAGTAGCGCTTGCCGGCGACGATGAACAGCGACCCGAACGACGTCACGATGAGGAACCAGCGCGAGATCGGCACGTCTACGGCCACCCCGCCGGCCACGGCGCGGAAGATGAAGCCCGAGGCCACCACCGCGATGTCGAACACCGCCATGTGCTTGAGCCAGAGCGTGTACGCCACGGTCGTGGCGACGTAGCCGGCGACCAGCGCCAGGAACGCCGGGCGCACGGCCAGCGCGACCGCGAAGCCGCCGAGTCCCAGCACCGCGGCGACGGACAGCGCCGTGCGCGGGCTGACCAACCCGGCGGCGACCGGGCGGTGGCGCTTGGTCGGGTGGCGGCGGTCCTCCTCCGCGTCGCCCACGTCGTTGACCAGGTAGGTCGCGCTGGACACCATGCAGAAGGCGACGAAGGCCAGGCCGACGCGCCACAGCGAGTCGGCCTCGGTCAGGACCCCGGCCGCGCCCGGCGCCGCCGCGACCAGCAGGTTCTTGACCCACTGCTTGGGACGCAGGGCGCGCAGCAGGCCCGGGAGGGACGCCCCGGGGACCGCTTCGGGTGCAGCCGGTGAGTCAATCTGGAACTGTTCCTCCCGAATGGCCACCGACCGCCGGAGTCTAGTGACCGTCCTGCTGGCCACCGCCGCGTGCGCGGCGCCCGCCGGCGCCCAGGCGGCGAGCCCGACCGGATGGGACGCCTACCGCCAGCTGGACCGGCTGCCGATGCTGCGCGCCGGGGAGCAGGCGCGCCTGGCCTCCTCCTACGACCGCCGCGGAGGCAACCGGGACAACCGCTACGGCTGCCGGCGCCTGCTGGCCGGCCGCTGCGTCATCGCCGAGCACGCCGGTCCGGGCGAGGTCGACTCGATCTGGACCACACGCCCCCGCGCGGGCGACGTCGCGCGGACGGGCACGCTGCGCGTCGAGCTCGACGGGCGCAGCGTCGTCGACGACGCGCTGACGCGGGTGGTCGGCGGCGGCCTCGGGGCTCCCTTCGCCTTCCCCGTGGTGGCCAACCGCATCCAGGCCTCGGGCGCGGTGTGGATCAAGGCGCCGATGCCGTTCCGCACGCGCATGCGCATCTCCACCGAGTCCGACCCCGGCTACGTGCGCGTGAACTACCGCACGTTCGACTCCGCCGACGGCGTGGGGACCTTCGACCCCGCCGACCCGGCCCCCGACGCGCTGGCCATGCTGCGCGAGGCGGGAACGCGCGACCCGGTGCCGGCGGCGCCGCCGCTGGAGAACGCGGCCGGCCGCGGATCCCTCGACGTCGCCGGGCCCGGGACGATCGCCCGGCTGCGCGTCACCTTCCCCGGGCGACCCAGCCGCAACACCCTGCGCTTCACCCGCCTGCGGATGACCTTCGACGGGCGCCGCACGGTCAACGCCCCGCTGGGCGACCTGTTCGGCTCGGAGATCCCGGCCCGGGTCCGCTCGCTGCTCGCCGCCCAGGAGCGCGGCGTCCTCACCCTGTGGTGGCCG
>DATLOP010000331.1:0-11376 GCA_035536255.1 Solirubrobacteraceae bacterium | reverse complement strand
GCCCGCCACGAGCACGTCGATCCTGCCGTCCAGCGCCTCCCAGATCTCCGGCCCTGTGGTGCGCCGGTGGATCTCCGGGTTGGCGGGGTTGGAGAACTGGTCGGGGAGGAACACGTCGTCGCGCCCGGCCATGGCGCGCGCGGCCTCCACCGCCTCGTCCATCCCGCCCAGCGACTCGACCTCCTCGACCCGCGCGCCGTACAGGCGCAGCAGCGACGTGCGCTCGCGGCTCATGCCCTGCGGCAGCATGAGGACGAGCTCGTAGCCCTTGGCGGCGCACACGAAGGCCAGCGCGATGCCGGTGTTGCCGCTGGTCGCCTCGACGATCGTGGTCTTCCCGGGCTCGATCCGCCCCTCGGCCTCGGCCGCCTCGATCATCGCCACGCCGATGCGGTCCTTGACCGAGCCGCCGGGGTTGTAGGCCTCCAGCTTGGCGTAGAGCTCGACCCCCTCGGCGCCCATCCGGGTGAGCCGCACCATCGGCGTGCCCCCGACGTGGTCGGCGATGTTGCTGGGGATCGCGGGCATGGCCGGTCGCCACCATACCCGCGGGGGGCGGAGCTTCGGTGGCGGCGGCCCGCTACTCGTACTCGCTCGTCTTCTCGGCCTCGGCGGGCGCGTCGGCCCCCGAGTCCTCCTGGTCCTCGTCGCTCGCGAACGTCTCGTCGCTCGTGAGCCCCGTGTCCAGGCCCTCCTGCGGTGTGTCGGGCTCGTGCCCGCGCGATTCGGTAATGGCGTCGAAGTGCCTGCTTCTGCGCCCGCGAAACGGGACGCTGGCCCTCGCGACGCGCCCACCTAGGCCGACTCGACGACCTCGGCGAGGTCCATGCTCTCGATCCGGACCGCCTCGGACGGCGGCTGGGCGCCTTCCGGGTCCGACGCCCGGTCCAGCACCTGCTGGGCCGCCTCCTCGGACTCGAAGACCGTGATGCCCATGCCCTGGTCCCCGCCGATGTTCGTCCAGTAGCCGGCCACGAACCCCGGCGCCTGCGAGACCTGCGGCACGATCTGGTCGCGCAGGAACGCCTCCGCCTGCTCCCGGTCGCTGATCGAAACCCTTGTCACCACTGCGTACATGGTCCCTCCCGTCGCTGGTTTGGGACGACACTAACCGAGCGTGGTGGCGACTACGAGCGCCGGGGGCGGCCGCCCATCAGCCGACGCAGCGCGAGGCGTTCAACCGCGGCGACGTGGACGCGGCGCTCGAGGGATTCCATCCCGACGTGGAGTGGAGCGTGCTGGGGATGCTGCCCGACCTCGAGCACTATCGGGGCCCCGAGGCGGTGAGGCGGTTCTGGCAGACCTGGCAGGAGACCTTCGCCGGGTTTCAGATCGAGGTCGAGGAGCTCATCGACGTGGGCGACCGGGTTCTCGCGCTGATCGCCGCTTCGGGCCGCGGAAGCGGGAGCGGGGCCCCGGTCGGGACGCCGACCTTCGCCCAGGTGTGGACCTTCGACGGCGACCTGGTGAAGCGAGTCGAGATGCTCACCGAGCCCGAGGCGCGCGAGGCCGTGGGGCTGCGCGAGTAGGCGATGTCGCGGGAGAACGTGGAGCTTCATCGCCTGGCGAACCAGGCGCTCAACAGCCGGGGACGTCGAGGCCTACCTCGCGCTCTGCGATCCGGCGATCGAGCTTCACTCCGCGGTGACGGTGCCGGGCGGCTCCGTTCTTCGAGTCCGAGGATGCCGCGACCGGGGCGAGCGAGATGATCCCGGCAACGGTTCCCAACACCGTGACGCTCGAAGGCGTGGAGGTCCGCGAGGTCGTCGGACACGCCTGACGCGCCTTACCCGGGACGCTGGCCGAATGAAGTTGAGGCTCGCCCCCGTCGCTGCCGATACGAACGCCAGAACCGAAGTGCCCTGGTGGCGACGAAACACATACGGACCCGGACTCAGGCTCCTCTGGTGGTCACTCGGACATCTGCTCGGCGCACCAGACGCAAAGAGCAGGCGACGCCCGACATCCGCTCACAGCCGCCCCCGGACCCCCGCCTAGTCCCGCCTCAAGGTTCAGATGTAGTACATGCGGTACCGCCCCGGTAGCAGCGGGAAAACGTGGCCGTGCGTGACAGTCCGCGTGACAGTCAGCGTCATCGCGGCCAGTAGGGCAGCTCTGCTCTCGCGGTCTTGGGGTCCCACACTTCGTGTCGTGCGCCCGCCGCCAGGAGCTGGAGCGGGACGATTCGTTGTTCAGCCTCAACCTCGAGATCGTCTAGGACGTACGGCATCGCGACCACGATCGACGCAATGACGCGCGCGAGCCCTTTCTTTCCCTTCACGGTCCGCCCTTGGCGCAAGCTGATGTGGTGGAGGCCCGACTTCTTGAGCACCCGGCACAGGTCGGGCTCGGTGAGTTGGCCGACATCTAGGGCAACGAGAGCGTCATATCCCCGAGCTGCCGCGTCGGGGAGTAGAAACTCGTCCTTCTTGCTCTTCCACTTCAGATCGTCGATGTGGTCGAACGTATGCGGTGCGTTGCGGCGCAGCGGCTCGATGAGCTGGACAGGCAGCCCTTCATCGAGCAACAGCTGCATAGTTCGGAAGCCTCTCGCGTTTACGCGACGCGCGCTACAAGGTGCGCGAACTCCTGGGCGTCCGAGACAGCCTCAGCGGTCTTCACCGCCGGGTAGACCCGGACCACGTCCGCCGCCGGCGCCCCATCGTCTGCGAGCGCGGCGACCACGTCGAAGGGCACCCGGCTTCCGACGACAACCGGATATCCGCCAAGCACGGCCGGGTCGACCCTGAGGTGCGGGCGCGGGCGTCGGAAGTCCGGAACCTCGGCTCCACTGCGCGTCTGGAACGGGGCGAGAACATCCTGCATGAGCACCTCGTCCAACACCGTTCCCGGTGCTCGCTCGAGATCCAGCAGATCGCCCTTCGGCGTCCGAACCACGATCGTTTCAGCGGTGCGGACGAGCTGATACTGAGAGAGGTGATCCCACTCGTTCGCCTCGAGACCCCGCAGAGTCTCGACGGCCCGCCTGATCTTCGGCAGCGACTTCTCCGCTCGCAGGTAGACGATGCTGCGCAGGGCCATGACATCGGCCCAGCTGTAGAGGTACCGCCCGCCGACCTTCGCGGCTGGCTCGAGAAGCGGCGGCGCTGACGCTGTCTCGCGACGCCAATACGCCAGCTGACGCACCGAGGCGCCAGTCAGCGTGCTCGCGATAGGAACGGGGAACGCCATCAGTGCTCGACTCTACTCGCGGTTGAACTCGGGTTCGTCAACTCGCGAACGAGACCTCCTGCGAGAGGAGAGCAATACGACAACGCGCTGCAGCTGCACGAAGTACGCGCGTAGCCTCGTCTAAGGCTGCGGTGGCGGCGCCGGCGGCGCGGGGGGAGGCGGTGGCGCGGGGGGAGGCGGTGGCGCGGGCGCTGCGACTTGCTCGGGCGGCTGCGGAATCGCCGCCGCGGGCGTTCCCATCCCGGCGCCCATCCCCTTGGGCATCCCACACGTCACGCAACGCTCAGGCTTGCTTGCATTGACGACCGCGAGCGTGATCCACGCGAACACCCACAGGCCGAGCGTCAGGACCGAGAGGATCACGTGGAGCAGATGGTTGATCCCCTGCTTCTGGAACATGGACTGGCGCTGGCAGGTGTGGCAGTAGCTGGAGGTCTGCTTGACGCCCATCTGCGCTCTTGCGATCTAGGTAGCTACCGGCCCAAGGCCGCACGGACGGCTCGGCCGATTCTCGTCCCGCGGCGCACCAGTGTGTTGACGCTCTTCTTGCTGATGATCACACGGTTGCGGGAGCCGATCTGCTGAGGCCCGGTTCCCCTGAGCCAATCTGGGCTGTGCTCTCGCGCGAGCCGCGCAGCCCGCTTGCTTGGCTTGGCTCCACCCTTGCCCGTCGCGTAAATCCAGACCGCGTCGTCGCCACTCGCTTTGACTCTCGGTCGCATTCCTCCACCTTACTGGCTGTCGCTGCTTGGCTGCGTGACAGGTGCGTGACAGTCAAAGCGGTTCCGGCCCCCTCTAGTCGGTCATTTCGTGCCTGAGCGTCGGCGTCCGGGCGTGCCTCTCAGATGTAGTACATCGACGCGCCGGCGTCGCGGCGCTCGCGCTCGACGACGTCGGCGATCGTCGTCTTGGCCAGGACGTCGCGGGCCGCGGTGGCGGCGTCGGCGAAGATACCCTTGGCGTCGGCGCCCACCGGGCCGTCGAGCAGCTCGACGAGCTCGAGGACGGTGATCTCCGCGGGGTCGCGGGCGAACGAGTAGCCCCCCTTCACGCCGCGCTGGGAGCGCAGGATGCCGGCCCGGCGCAGCACGGCGAACAGCTGCTCGAGGACCTGGACGGGGATGTCGCGGCGGCGGGCCAGCTCGCCGATCGGGACGGGCCCGGCGCCGCCGCAGCGCCCCAGCTCGGCCAGCGCCTGCAGCGCGTACGGGGACTTGGTCGTGATCGAGATCATCCGCTCGCTCCCTAGGCTTCCCACCTTATGCGACTGGTCAGCCGCTACGGACCGCCCCTGCTGCTCATGGGGCTCGTCTTCTTCCTCAGCGGCCAGCCGGGCCTGAAGTCGGGCCTCGGCGTGGCGGACCTGATCCTGCGCAAGCTGGTCCACGCGGGGACGTTCGGCCTGCTGTTCGTGCTGTGGCTGCGCGCCCTGGGCTGGCGGGCGCCCGGCTGGGCGGCGGCCATCTCGTTCCTCTACGCGGCCAGCGACGAGTACCACCAGCACTTCATCCCCGACCGGGTCGGCTCGCCGATCGACGTCGCCATCGACACGCTGGGGATCGCCCTGGCGTGGTGGCTGTGGCGGCGGCTAGATCCAGCCGCGCTCGGTGGCGACGAGGACCGCCTGGGCGCGGTCGACGGCGCCGAGCTTCCCGTAGATGTTGTGCAGGTGGGTGCGGACGGTGCTGGTCGAGAGCGACAGCTCTGACGCGATCTGCTTGTACACCTTGCCCGTGGCCAGGCGCTTGAGGACCTCCTGCTCGCGCTCGGAGAGCGGGCACGGGTCGATCTGGCGCTGGCGACCGTTCTGCGGGTAGGGAAGCTCGTACATCACGCGGCGCAGGGCGGGCGGGGTCATCCCGATCCGCCGGGCCGCTTTGAGCAGCTCGGCCGGCGAGATCGGACTGCCCTGCCCGTAGTGGGCGAGCATGTCGGCCAGGCGGACGAACGCCGCCGGCTCGCCGGCGTCGTCGGAGTGGTGGCGCTCGATCGTCGAGGCGATGGCCTTGGGCAGGCCCCAGCGGCGCACCAGGACCCCGCCGACCAGCGCATGGTCGACGCCCAGCTCGCGCCGCTCGCGCTTGATCCGCTCCTCGGGCGTGCGCGCGTCCCCGTGGACCAGCGCGGGGTACCCGGGGTAGGCGTGCAGCAGGACGAGCTTGCCGACGTCGTGCAGCATCGCCGTGACCATCAGGCGGTCGCGGTCGGCGTGGTTGAGCTCGCCGGCCAGGCGGTCGGCGGCGCGCTGGGTGGCCAGCGCGTGCAGGCGGAACTGCTCGGGCGCGGCGTCCCAGACGCCCGTGCGCTCGAAGAAGTCGAAGGTGCGCACGCGACTGGCCAGGGCGTGGACGGCCTCCGGGGTGAGGACCTCGACCGCCTTGACCACGCTCTCCACCTTGCCGCGGGTCTTGCCCTCGGCCTGGTTGGCCAGGCGCAGGACGGCCACGGCCAGGGCGGCGTCGGACTCCACGGCGCTGACGACCTCGGCCGTCGAAGGCTGGTCCTGGCTGAACAGGCGCAGGATGCGGTTGCGCGACTCCGCGAGCGCCGGGAAGGCCTCGAGCGCCTCGAAGGCGGCGGTCAGCCGGCGCCCGTGGCCCTCGTTGTGGCGACGGGAGACCTCGACGGCATCGTTCTCGAAGGAGGCGTCGGTCGGAGGCGGGGACACGGCGGTGTGAGCAGACGGCATCGCCCCGTGTATCGGCAGCGATGGACGAATGATTTAGACAGATATTGGAGGCTACGCGCCAGAGGCCTCGAGCAAGGCGTCGATCCGCCGCAGGGTCTCCTCGCGCCCGAGCGTGGCCACGCTCTCGAAGATGCCCGGGGACACGGTGGTCCCGGCGATGGCCAGGCGCACCGGCTGGAACACGTCCTTGGGCTTGGCGCCGCGGGCCTCCACCACGTGTCGCAGCGCGTGCTCGACCGCCGCGACGTCGAACGGCTCGGGCGCTCCGGCCAGCTCGGCCCGCGCCTGGGCCAGGGCGTCGCGGGCGCCGTCGCGCCCCAGGACGCGCTCGCGGGCCGCCGGATCGTCGGCCGGACCGTCGAACAGGAAGCCGGCCAGCGGCCAGAAGTCGGCCAGGGTCTGGATCTTCTCCTGGGTGATCTGCGCCGCCTGCGCCGGGACCTGGCGCTGGGTGTGCTCGGTCAGCCGCCGCGCCAGCTCGTCCGGTGACAGCTCGCGCAGGTACAGGCCGTTGAGCCAGCGCAGCTTGGCCTCGTCGAAGCGCGCCGGATTGCGGGCCACGTCCTCGACTCGGAACAGCCGCTGGAGCTCCTCGGTCGAGAGCTTGGTGTCGTCGCCGTGCCCCCAGCCGAGCAGGGCCAGATAGTTGCGCACCGCCTCGGGCAGGTAGCCGGCGTCGCGCAGCTCCTGCACCGAGGCCGCGCCGTGGCGCTTGGACAGCTTGCGGCCGTCGGGCCCGTGGAGCAGGGGCAGGTGGGCGTAGCGCGGCGGGGCCTCGCCCAGCGCCTCGTAGACGAGCAGCTGCTTGGGCGTGTTGGAGAGGTGGTCCTCGCCCCGGACCACGTGCGTGATCCCGGCGTCGAGGTCGTCGACCGCGACGGCGAAGTTGTAGAGGACCGACCCGTCCGCGCGGGCGATCACCGGGTCGTCCAGGTGCGCGTGGCGGAAAGTCGTCGTGCCGCGGATGAGGTCCTCGACCACCGTCTCGCCCTCGTCCGGCACGCGCAGCCGGATCGCCCCCTCCTCCTGCGGCTCGCCGCGAAAGCCCCGCTCGTCGCCGTGCTGCGCCTTCCACGCGCGCACGTCGTCGGCCGTGGCCGTCGAGCGGTAGGCGCGGCCCGCCTCGAGCAGCTGCTCCAGGACCCCGCGGTGGCGCTCGGCCCGTCGCGACTGGAACACGGGATCGCCGTCCCAGTCGATCCCCAGCCAACCCAGCGCGTCGAAGATCTGCTCGACGTTCTCGGGCGTCGAGCGCTCGCGGTCGGTATCTTCGACCCGCAGGACGAGTTCGCCGCCGTTGCCGCGCGCGAGCAGCCAGTTGTACAGCGCGGTGCGCGCCCCTCCGATGTGGAGCGCCCCGGTCGGAGAAGGAGCGAAGCGGACCCTCATGCGAACTCGATGCTAGTCGGCGCCCACGTGTCCCCCGCGGGCGGCCCCGCCAACGCCGTGGCGCGCGGCGAGGAGCGCGGCGCCGAGGCGATCCAGTTCTTCAACCAGAACCCCCGGGCCTGGCGGGCGCGCGAGTACACCGACGAGGAGGTGGCGGCCTACCGCGAGGCGCTCGAGGCCTCCCCGGTCGTGCGGGACTGCGTGATCCACGCCGTCTACCTCATCAACTGCGCCTCCGAGGACCCCGAGATCCGGGCCAAGTCGCTGAACTCGCTGACGATCGCGCTGCGCTCCGGCGCGGCGCTGGGGGTGCGCGGCGTCGTCCTGCACGCCGGCAGCGCGCTGCTGGGCGCCGACGAGGACGCCACCGCCCGGGCCGTCACGCGCGCCGCCGCGGTCATCCGCGAGGCCCTGGCCGAGTCCGAGGACTGCGCCCTGCACCTGGAGAACACCGCCGGCTCGGGCGGGACGCTCGGCCGCTCGTTCCACGAGCTGGCCGCGCTGATCGACCAGGCGGGCGGCGACGAGCGCCTGGGCATGTGCCTGGACTCCTGCCACCTGTGGGCGTCGGGCTTCGACGTGGCCACGGCCGGCGGCCTGGCCGGCGTGATCGACGAGTGCGTCGAGGTCGCCGGCCTGGAGCGCCTGGGCTCGCTGCACGTCAACGACTCCAAGACGCCGCGGGGGTCCAACGTCGACCGCCACGCTCCCCTGGGCGACGGCGAGCTGGGCCGCGACGGGATCGCCGTCTTCCTGAGCGAGCCGCGGTTCGACGGGCTGCCGGTGATCTTCGAGGGCCCCGGCCTCGAGGGCAAGGCGCCGGCCAAGGGCGACGTGGACCTGATGCGCGAGCTGCGCGAGGCCGGGCTGGCCTCGCGCAGCCGCTGATCTCGCGCTAGCCCGCGACCGGAGCGGCCGGAACGGCCGGGACGGCTGGGGCCTTGAACTGGACCTGCTTGACGGTGACCCGCGGCGTGAAGCCCGACGCGTCGCAGCGCGCCTTGAGCCGGGTGACCTTGCCGTGGACCTTGACGACGTCGCCGGCCTTGGGCGCCTCGGCCGTCCCGTCTCCGTCGGCGTCGTGGAACTTCGCCCGCCCGCCGGTCAGCGTGTACGTCTGGACGCCGGTCGGCGCGCCGTGGTTGGCGCGCTTGACGTCGACCTCGACGGTCCCGCTGTAGCGGTCGTCGCCGCGCCGGGCGGTCGCCTGGCCGGCGGTCTGCGTCAGGGTGCTCGCGACGAGCACGCCGCGGGCGTTGAACCCGACCGCCCGGGGCTGGCAGCGGTTTGCGCGCTGCGGCTTGACCCGGTCCTCGCGCTGCGGCTTGACCCGGTCGGACCGGCCGCCGTTTCCGTTGTGGGCCTGGGCGGGGACGGCGACGAGTGCCGCGGCCAGCCCGGCGCTGATGAGAAGTCTCTTCATGGGTTGACCGTCGGCGCAACAGGCGCGGATGATGAACTTTGGCCGGTTGGCCTGGACGCCTGGCCAGGCGGCGCCTACGCGGCGCTGAGCGCGGCGTCGCCGAGCAGGTGGTCGAGCTCGGCGTTGAGGCCGGCGCTGACCTTCACGCGGAAGCCCTCGCCGAAGCGCAGGCGCCGGTCGCCGCTGGCCGTGCGCATCTCGAGGATGACCTCGGAGTCGCCCGGGTGGCGCTCGAGCAGGTGCTTGAGGTCGTCCAGGACGCTGGCGGGCACGCGCGTGGCGTCGACGCGCAGGCGCACCACCCGGTTGCGCGCGGCCTCGATCGCCGCCACCTGGGCGTCGCCGGCCGCCACCTCCTCCTCGGACGGCGCGAACTCCTCGGCCTCCTGCACGATCAGGCACGTCGTCCCGTCCTTGTGGTCGACGCGGCCGCGGACGAGCAGGATGCGGTCGTTCTGCAGCGCCTCGCCCGAGGCGTCCAGGACCTTGCCGAACACCAGCAGCTCGACCTGGCCCTCGAGGTCGTCCAGGGTGGCGAACATCATCGGGTCGCCCTTCTTGGTGCGGATCCGCTTGGTGGCGGCGACGATCCCGCCCACGCGGACCCAGTCGCCGTCGCGCTTGCCCGCCAGGTCGGCCAGCGTGCAGTCGGTCCTCGCGGCCAGCGCCCCGCGCACCGTCTTGAGCGGGTGCTCGGAGATGAACAGCCCCAGCGACTCCTTCTCGGCGGCCAGCAGCGCCGTGCGGTCGAACTCCAGCGCCGGGATGGGTGGATGGGCCGGCGCGAACGGGCCGCGGCGCTCGGGCCCCGAGGGCGCGTCGCCACCGAGGTCGAAGATCGAGCCCTGGCCGATCTGGGCGTCCTCCTGGGCCTTCTGGCCCGCGCCCTGCGCCGCCTCCAGCACCCCGAGCATGCCGCGCCGCGAGGCCCCGGTGCAGTCGAAGGCCCCGCACTTGACCAGCGCCTCGATGCAGCGCTTGTTGACCGTGCGCGAGTCGACGCGCTCGCAGAAGTCCCACAGCGAGGCGAACGGGCCGCCCTCGGCGCGGGCGGTCTTGATCGCCTCGACGGCGGCGTAGCCGATGCCCTTCACGGCGTCCAGGCCGAAGCGCACGTTGCCGTCCACGACCACGAACTCGTGGTCGGACTCGTTGACGCACGGCGGCAGGATCGAGATCCCCATCTCCTCGCAGCGCGCGACGAAGAACGGGACCTTGTCCTTGGTGTCCATGACGGAGCTGATCAGCGCCGCCATGTACTCGGCCGGGAAGTTGGCCTTCAGCCAGGCGGTCCGGTAGGCGATCAGCGCGTAGCAGGCGGCGTGGGAGCGGTTGAACGAGTAGTCGGCCGACTTCTCGTTGGTCTGCCACAGCCACTCGACCGTCTGGGGGTCGATGCCCGACGCGCGGCACCCGTCGAAGAACTCGGGCCGCAGCTTGCCCATGGCCTCGCGGTTCTTCTTGCCGATCGCCTTGCGCAGGTCGTCCGCCTTGGCGCCGCTGAACCCGGCCAGCTCCTTGGCGATCTGCATCGCCTGCTCCTGGTAGAGGATCACGCCCTTGGTGGCCTGGAGGATCGGGTGCAGGCGCTCGTCGGGGTAGGTGATCGACTCCGGGTTGCGCTTCCCGCGCGCGTACGTGGGGATCTGGTCCATCGCGCCCGGGCGGTACAGCGCGACCAGGGCGACCAGGTCCTCGAACTCGGTCGGCTGGACCTTCTTCAGCGCCTCGCGCATCCCCTCGGACTCGAACTGGAACACGCCCACCGAGTCCCCGCGGCCGAGCATCTCGTAGGTGCGCGGGTCGTCGAGCGGCAGCGTCGTCATGTCGGGGCGCGTGCCGGTGGAGCGCTCGATGATCCGGATGGCGTCCTCGATGACGTCGAGGTTGCGCAGGCCCAGGAAGTCCATCTTGAGCAGGCCGATCTCCTCGATCGGCTTCATCGAGAACTGGGTCACCGTGCGGTAGACGCGGTCGCCGTTCTCGTCGCGCGTGCCGCCCGTGGCCTCGGCGAGCTGCAGCGGGACGATGTCGGTCAGCGGGCGGTCGGAGATGACCACGGCGGCGGCGTGGATCGAGGAGTTGCGGACGATCCCCTCCAGGCCCTGGGCCAGCTCGACGATCTGGCGGGCGCCGGGGTCCTCCTCGATGGCGGCTTTGAGCGGCTCGCCGGGCTTCAGGCAGTCCTCGAAGGAGGGCGAGCGGCCCATGATCGGCTCGGGGATGAGCTTGGCCAGGCGGTCGCCCTCGGCGTAGTCGCGGCCCAGCACGCGGGCGGCGTCGCGCGTGGCCGCGCGCGGGAACATCTTGCCGAAGGTGACGATCTGCGCGACCGAGTCGCGGCCGTACTTGTCGGTCACGTAACGGATGACCTGGTCGCGCCCGCGCACCGAGAAGTCGATGTCGATGTCGGGCATCGACACGCGGTCGGGGTTGAGGAAGCGCTCGAAGAGCAGGTCGTAGCGCAGGGGATCGAGGTCGGTGATCGCGAGCGCGTAGGAGACGATCGAGCCGGCGGCGCTGCCGCGGCCCGGGCCGACCGGGATCGCGTGGTCGCGGGCGTAGCGGATGAAGTCCCAGACGATCAGGAAGTAGCCGACGAACCCCGCGCGCTTGATGACGCCGAGCTCCTTGTCGAGGCGCTCCTCGTAGACCGAGACCGGGTACGCGATCGTGCCTTCGG
>DATLOP010000330.1:0-8459 GCA_035536255.1 Solirubrobacteraceae bacterium | reverse complement strand
TGACCTACCGCACCAGCACCGACCGCCGCCGCGCCCTGACACACTGGCTTGAGCACTACAACCAACGCAGACCACACAGCGCCCTCGGCGGCCGGCCACCCATCAGCCGCGCTCACAACCTCTCAAGGCACGACAACTAGCTCCCGGGGCCGGCTTCCCGCCCCGAGGCTTCGAGGGCTTCGGCCTCGGTTTCGTAGCCGCCCTCCATGGCCACCGGGCGTGACTCGGCCTCGACCTCCTCGTCCACCAGCGCCAGGAACGCGTCCTGGTCGCGCCCGTTGAACGCGTGGAGCACGCGCCGCATCAGGTCCACGTTCTCGCGCGACATCGCCCGCCCAGTATCCCCGACGGCTCTCGGGGGCCGGCTACCCGCCGCCGGTCCCCGCCTCCTCCAGGGAATCCGCTTCTTCCCCGGCGTCGCGCGTCCTGTGCGCGCCCAATTAGGCGCATCCCTGCGCGAGGAGTACGCTCGTGGCGGGAGGCGCCGGGGTGCGGCTCCGGAGTCTGAGGCTAGACCCTCCGAGGCTCCCCATCACGGTTGTCGCTCCCGGCGCTCCCGCTACGAGAAGGGGGCGAGCTCCGCAGCCGAACCGCCAGCTGGCGCGTGCTAGAGCCGCTAAGCTCGCCTGATGGTGGGCGTTCGACGGGTGGCGGCGGTCGGAGGCTTGGCGGTTGTGTTCGCGGGCGCGACCGCGGAGGCAGTGGAGCCGGGCGCGACGTACTGGCAGCACGGGGTTTCGGGCCGGACCGGTATCACGTACACGCGGTTGGCTGAGAGCGCCTACCCGAACCGGATCGACGTGCACGAGGCGACTCTGTACTCGCACAGGGCAGGCTCGCCGGTCGACGTTAAGACGTTGGTCACGCTGGTTGCGTTACATCGAGTGTCCGGGTCGGCGCGGTGCCCGGACAACACCACCGTTCGCGGCGCCGGCTGGAACGAGACGGAGCTGCGTCACGTCGCCATCCATCATGATGAGCCCACCTTGCAGCTGCGCTTCGATCCCCCTCTCCGGGTCGTCGCGCAGGCGCCGGGCCAGGAGATCTGCTTCGCGATGCACACGGAGCAGTGGCCCGCGGACACGACGTTCTCGGTCGGGGCCAGCGGGTTCGTCGTGCCGCCACCGCCGCCGCCCGAGTCGTCCGCCACCAACACCGTGACGGTGACCGAGACCCAGACCCAGACCGTGACCGCACCGCCGGTAGACGCCCGCGCTCCGGTCACCGGGATCGACGGGCCCGCGGCGACGCGGCTGCGTCGACCGGCGTTCCTGCTGACGTCCAACGAGTCCGGGTCGACGTTCCGGTGCAAGCTGGACACGGCCCCCTTCCGCGACTGCTCGACTCCATTGCGAACGCCTTACCTGCGCATCGGCCGCCATACGCTGCGCGTCCAGGCCACAGACGCCGCCGGGAACGTCGACGCCTCACCGGCCGTCAAGAGCTTCAGGATCCTCCTGCCACCGCGCCGCCGCTAGGCAAGGCGCACCTTGGCCATGGATAACGCCGAGGACGGTGCCCCGGCCCCTGCCGCGCTTTCCCAGATGGCTACGGGGATTGCGGCGAGCGCGCCCGGCAGGATTTGAACCTGCGGCCTCCCGCTCCGGAGGCGGGCGCTCTATCCACTGAGCTACGGGCGCGTGGGGCCAGCTTAGCGGTAGCTTGCCCGCCGACGGTGCTGCTCGCGATCATCTCCGACACGCACTTGCCGCGCGGGCCGCGCCGGCTTCCGCAGGCCTGCGTGGACCGGCTGGAGACCGCCGACCTGATCCTCCATGCCGGCGACTTCAGCTCCGCCACCTTCCTCCACGCCCTGGAGTCGATCGGCTCCGTGGCGGGCGTCCACGGCAACGTCGACGACCGGGAGGTGCGGCGCCGGATGCCCGAGCGGCGCGTCGTCGAGGCCGGTGGCGCGCGGATCGCGATGGTCCACGACGCGGGCCCGGCGCTGGGCCGCGTGGAGCGCATGCGCCGGCGCTTCCCCGGCGTCGACGCCGTCGTCTTCGGCCACTCCCACATCCCTCTGCTCGAGCGGGCGTCCGGCGGGCGCCGCGGGCGCTTTCAGATCTTCAACCCGGGCAGTCCGACCGAGCGCCGCCGCTCCCCGCACCACACGATGGGCATGGCCCGCGTGGAGGACGGCCGGGTCGACTTCGAGCTGATCGACCTGGACTAAGCTCGCCGACGCGATGGACCTCGACGTCTTCTTCGCCGGCACGGCCGGCTCGGTGCCGACCGCGCGGCGCGGCCTGCCCGCCGTGCTCGTGCGCCGGGGCGGCGACCGGATCCTCTTCGACTGCGGCGAGGGCACGCAGCGCCAGCTCGTGCGCTCGGTCGGCCTGCCCGACGTCGACGACGTGTTCCTCACCCACTACCACGTCGACCACTGGCTGGGCCTTCCCGGGATGCTCAAGACGTTCGACCTGCGCGACCGCGAGCGCCCGCTCACCGTGTACGGCCCGCCCGGCCTGGATGGGCTGATGAAGCTGCTGCGCCCGATCTACGGCCGGCTCGGCTTCCCCCTGGAGTTCGCCGAGCTGGCGCCGGGCGAGGCGGTGGCCCGCGACGGGTACGCGATCGGGTCCTTCGCCGTCGAGCATCGCGTCCCCGCCTTCGGCTACGCGCTGTTCGAGGACGAGCGCCCGGGCCGCTTCGACGCCGCGCTGGCCGAGGAGCTCGGGGTCCAGCCGGGCCCGGACTTCGGGCGCCTGCAGTCGGGGGAGACCGTCGGCGGGGTGACGCCGGACCGCGTGATGGGCGAGCCGCGGCCCGGGCGCAAGGTCGTCGTGTCCGGCGACACCGCGCCGTGCGAGGCGCTCGCGGTCGCGGCCCACGGCGCCGACCTGCTGGTCCACGAGTCCACGTTCGCCGACGAGGAGGTCGAGCGGGCGGCCCAGACGGCGCACTCCACCGCCACCCAGGCCGCCGTGCTCGCGCGCGACGCCGGTGTCCGGATGCTCGCCCTCGTGCACCTGTCCACCCGCTACGGCGGGCGCGAGGTGCGCGACGAGGCCCGCGCGGTGTTCGCCAACACCGTCGTGCCGCGCGACTTCGACGCGATCGAGCTGCCGCTGCCCGAGCGCGGCGAGCCCCACCTGGTGCGCTGGGAGGGCTAGCGCCGCACGCCCGCGACGACCAGGGGCGCTGCTACGCTGCTCGCGGCGGTTCCTTTAACCCGGTCCGGCGAGGCCAGGAAGGGGCACGAACAGCAGTGGAAAACGAGAAGGTCGTCCTCGACCGCGACGACGTACGGCGCAGCCTCACGCGCATCGCGCACGAGATCGTCGAAGGCAACCAGGACGAGACCCTGGCCATCGTCGGCATCCACCGGCGCGGCGCCCACCTCGCGCGCCGCCTGCACGCGCTGGTGGAGGAGCTGTCCGGCCGCGACGTGGCGCTCGGCGACCTGGACATCTCCTTCTACCGCGACGACGTGAGCACGCGGCCCGCCGCGCCGGTCGTCCACGCCACGCACCTCGACTTCCCGCTGGACGGGCGCACGGTGGTCGTCGTCGACGACGTCCTGTTCACCGGGCGCACGGTCCGCGCCGCGGTCGAGGCCCTGTTCGACTACGGCCGCCCGGCCCGCGTCCAGCTCGCCGTGCTGGCCGACCGCGGCCACCGCGAGTTGCCGATCCGCCCCGACTACGTCGGGAAGAACCTGCCCACCGCCCGCCACGAGCGGGTCAACGTGCGCGTCGAGGAGCTCGACGACGTGGACGAGGTCACGATCACGGAAAGCGAGGAGGCGTTCGTCGCATGAGGCACCTGCTGTCCATCGCCGACCTGGAGCGCGAGGACATCGAGCGCATCCTCGATCGCGCGGCGTCGTTCGCCGAGGTCTCGGGGCGCGAGATCAAGAAGGTGCCGGCCCTGCGCGGCCGCACCGTGGTCAACCTCTTCTACGAGGCCAGCACCCGGACGTCCTCGAGCTTCGAGCTGGCCGAGAAGCGGCTCTCCGCCGACGTCGTCAACGTCAAGTCCAGCGGCTCCAGCGTGGAGAAGGGCGAGTCGCTCAAGGACACCGTGCAGACGCTCTCGGCCTACGACCCGGCGGCGATCGTCATCCGCTCGCCGCACGTCGGCGCTGCCGAGCTGGTGGCGCGCTGGACGAGCGCCAGCGTGATCAACGCCGGCGACGGCAAGCACGAGCACCCCACGCAGGCGCTGCTCGACGTCTACACCCTGCGCGACCGGCTCGGGTCGCTGGACGGGCGCCACGTGTGGATCGTGGGCGACGTCCTGCACTCGCGCGTGGCGCGCTCCAACGTCCTGGCCTTCCAGCGCATGGGCGCGCGCGTGACCGTGTGCGGGCCGCCGACGCTGATCCCGCGCGGGATCGAGGCGCTGGGATGCGCGGTGGCCCACACGCTGGACCGGCTGCCCGAGGCCGACGTCGTCTACGCGCTGCGCATGCAGCACGAGCGCATGCGCGAGGCCTTCGTGCCCTCGCTGCGCGAGTACGCGACCGTCTACCAGATCGACCGCGCGCGGCTGCGCCCCGAGCAGGTGCTGATGCACCCGGGCCCGGTCAACCGCGGCGTGGAGCTGGCGGCCGACGTGATCGACTCCCCGCAGGCCACGATCTCGGCCCAGGTGGAAGCCGGCGTCGTGGTGCGGATGGCCGTGCTCTACGAGTTGACCACCGGCTCCGCCGGCGGTGCCCCCGGCGGCCCCGCCCCCGACGCGGTGGCCGCGCTGCCCGAGCCCGAGCCGGCCGAGGCGGCCGCGTGACCGGGCTGCTGGTCGCCGGCGCCCACGTCGTGGACCCGCGCGCCGGGCTCGACGGCCCCCACGACGTCCTGGTCCGCGACGGCGAGGTGGCCCAGCTCGGCGCTCCCGGGTCGCTGGACGCCCCGTCCGGCGTGGAGACGGTTGAGGGGGAGGGGCGCCACCTGCTGCCCGCCTTCGTGGACCCCCACGTCCATTTGCGCGTCCCGGGCCAGGAGCACAAGGAGGACTTCGCCACCGGGACGGCCGCGGCGGCGGCGGGCGGCTACTGCGCGGTCGTCGCGATGCCCAACACCGACCCGCCGATCGACGACGCCTCGGTGCTCAGCGCGGTCCGCGAGGCGGCGGCGCGCGAGGGCCGGGTGCGGGTGGAGTTCCTGGCCGCGATCACGCGCGGGCTGGGCGGGCGCGAGCTGACCGAGATGGCCGAGCTGCGCGGGTCCGGGGCGCTGGGCTTCACCGACGACGGGATGCCGGTCGTCTCGGCCGGCGTGCTGCGCCGCGCGCTGCAGTACCAGCGCCTGTGCGGCGGGGTGATCGCGCTGCACGAGGAGGACCCGGCCCTGTCGGCGGACGGCGTCATCCACGAGGGCGAGGTCAGCGCGCTGCTGGGAATGGCGGGCATCCCGTCGATCAGCGAGTCCACGATGATCGCCCGCGACGCCGCCCTGGCCGGCTACGAGGAGGCCCGGATCCACGTCCAGCACCTCAGCGCGATCGAGTCGGTGGAGGCGGTCGCCGCGGCCAAGGCGGCCGGCGTGCGCATCACGGCCGAGGCCTCGCCCCACCACCTGCTGCTGACCGACGAGATCCTGCGCACCGACGAGCTGCACACGCGCTTTAAGATGAACCCGCCGCTGCGGGCGGAGCGCGACCGCCAGGCATTGATCGCCGGCCTGCGCGACGGGACGATCGACTGCGTGGCCACCGACCACGCGCCCCACGCCAACCACGAGAAGGAGGTGCCCTTCGAGGAGGCGCCGATGGGGACGACGGGCCTGGAGACCGCGTTCGCCGCGCTGCACACCGACCTCGTGGTGCCCGGCGTCCTGGACCTGGCGCTGGTCGTGGAGCGCATGACCGCGGGCGCGGCGCTGTTCGACCTCCCGACGCCGCGGATCGCCCCCGGCGAGCCGGCCAACCTGGCGCTGGTCGACCTCGACGCCGAGTGGCAGGCCGGCGAGGCGGGCTGGGAGAGCAAGGCCGAGAACAGCTGCTTCGCCGGGCGCACGCTGCGCGGGCGCGTCGTGCTGACCGTGGCCGGCGGCGCGATCGCCCACCGGCGCATGGAGGTCGCGGCGTGAGCCGGGTGCTGGACCGCGCGCGCACGGCGCTGGTCGTGGTCGACGTCCAGGAGGCGTTCCGCCCCGCGGTCGGCGAGTTCGACGCGGTGGCCGCGAACGCCGCCGTCCTCGTCCAGGCCGCGCGGGCGCTCGAGCTGCCGGTCGTCGTGACCGAGCAGTACCCGCGGGGGCTGGGGGAGACGGTGCCCGAGGTGGCCGAGCACCTCGACGGCGTGGCGCGGGTGGAGAAGACCGTGTTCAGCGCGGCGCGGGCCGACGGGTTCTCGCTCGACGGGCGCGACCAGGCGCTGGTGTGCGGGATCGAGGCGCACGTGTGCGTGCAGCAGACGGCGCAGGACCTGCTCGACGCCGGCGTGGAGGTCCACGTCGCGGCCGACGCGGTCACGTCGCGCACGGCGCTCAACCGCCGGCTGGGGCTGGAGAAGATGGAGGCCTCGGGCGCCGTGGTCACCTCGACCGAGATGGCGCTGTTCGAGCTCGTCGAGCGCGCGGGGACGCCGGAGTTCAAGACGATCCAGGCGCTGGTCAAGTGAGCGCGGCACCCGGCTACGTGCTGCTCGAGGACGGGACGCGCTTCGAGGGCGAGGCGTGCGGGGCCGTGCGCCCCGTGACCGGCGAGGTCGTCTTCAACACCGCGATGTCGGGCTACCAGGAGTCGGTCACCGACCCGTCCTACGCCGGCCAGATCATCACCTTCACCGCCCCCCACGTGGGCAACTACGGCGTCAGCGCCGAGGCGATGGAGTCCGACCGCGTCCACGCCCGGGCGGTCGTCATGCGCGCGGCGATCAACCGCGAGGACTCGCCCGGGGCCGAGCGGGGCTGGCTGGACTGGCTGGAGGACTGCGACGTCCCGGCGATCACCGGAGTCGACACGCGCGCGCTGGTGCGCCACATCCGCGACGCCGGCGCCATGCGCGGTGGCGTGTTCCCCGAGTCCGTGCCCGAGGCCGAGGCCCGCGCCCTCGTGGAGGCCGAGCCCCCGATGGCCGGCCGCGACCTGGCCAAGGACGTGACACCGGCCGAGGCGGTGCTGCTCGAGCCGCTCGGGGGGGACCCCGCCCCGTCTGGGGTGGGCCCCAGGATCGTCGCGATCGACACCGGCATCAAGACGTCGATCGTCACGAACCTGCGCAAGCGCGGCGCCTTCGTCGAGTTGCACCCGTGCTCAGCGACGCCTTCGGAGCTGCTGGCCCGCGACGCCGACGCCTACTTCCTGGCCAACGGGCCCGGCGACCCGGCGGCGCTGGACCACGTCGTGGCCACCGTGCGCGAGCTGGTGGGCAAGCGGCCGGTGTTCGGCATCTGCCTGGGCCACCAGCTGCTGTGCCGGGCGGTCGGCCTGGAGACGTTCAAGCTGCCGTTCGGCCACCGCGGCGCCAACCACCCGGTCAAGGACCTCACGACCGGGCGCATCGAGATCACCAGCCAGAACCACGGGTTCGCGGTGCTCGGCCCGGGCGGCGAGCGCACCATGGACGCCGACGAGCCGGTGCGCTGGGACACCGACTTCGGCGCCGCCGAGCTCACCCACCTCAACCTCTACGACCGCACCGTCGAGGGGCTGACGCTGCTCGACGTCCCGGGCTCCACCGTCCAGTACCACCCCGAGGCCGGCCCCGGCCCCCACGACGCCCTGTACCTCTTCGACCGCTTCCTCGACTCGATCCGGGCCGCAGCATGACCGAACGTCCCGGATTGGCGGCCCGGGCGGTCATCGCGGGACGTTCGGCGGTGACTCGTGCCGCGTAGGGACGACATTCAACGGATCATGCTCCTGGGCTCGGGGCCGATCGTGATTGGGCAGGCGGCGGAGTTCGACTACTCGGGGACGCAGGCGTGCAAGGTTCTGCGCGAGGAGGGCTACGAGATCGTGCTCGTGAACTCCAACCCGGCGACGATCATGACCGACCCGGAGTTCGCCGACGCGACGTACGTCGAGCCGCTGCTCCCGGGCCCGGTCGCCCAGGTGATCGAGAAGGAGAAGCCCGACGCGCTGCTGCCCACGCTGGGCGGCGGCACCGCGCTGAACCTGGCCCGCATCCTGCACGAGGACGGCACGCTGGAGCGCCACGGCGTCGAGCTGATCGGCGCGAACTACGACGCCATCGCCCGGGCCGAGGACCGCGACCTGTTCCGCGAGACGATGGCCGGCGCCGGCCTGCGGGTCCCGCGCAGCGCCATCGCCACCACGCTGGAGGAGGGCGAGGCGGCGCGCGACGGGATCGGCCTGCCGATCATCGTGCGCCCGGCGTTCACGCTGGGCGGCTGGGGCGGGGGCGTGGCCTCGACGCCGGGGGAGTTCCGCACCGTGGTCAGCCGCGGGCTGGAGGCGAGCCCGATCGGCCAGGTGCTGCTCGACGAGTCGGTCCTGGGCTGGGGCGAGTTCGAGCTCGAGGTCATGCGCGACCACAACGACAACTG
>DATLOP010000329.1:0-7558 GCA_035536255.1 Solirubrobacteraceae bacterium | reverse complement strand
ATCACGCGCAGGACGGGACTGCCGACGGGGCGCGGCGCGCCGTACAGGCCGGCCTCCTCGCGCACCACGGGGGGCGGCGCGGGCGGGGGCTCGGGGGTGCGGACGGGGGCCGACTCGCGGTCGAGGATGTTCTCGGGGATCTCCGACGAGAAGACGTGGCGCAGGCGCTCGCGCGGCTCGCGAACGACCGGAGGGGCCTCTTCGGCCACGGGCTCGGAGGCAGCGGGCGCGGCCGGCTCGGGAGCCGGCGGGTCCTCGCGGCGAGGCTCATCGTGTGGAGGCGTCTCCCGGCCAACGGCCTCGGCGTCGGTGCCCCCCTCCTCCTCGGTCTTGCGGAACAGCGCGGCCAGGGGCCCCTCGCGCATGCTCGCCCGCTTACCTCTTTCCATTGAGCACCTCCTCGGCGAGCTGACGATAGGCGTTGGCGGCCGTTCCGTCAGGGTCGTACTTGAGCACGGACATTCCCTTCACCGGAGCCTCCGCGAAGCGCACCGTCTTGCGGATGCGCGACGCGAAGACGCGATCGCCGAAGTTCTCCTCCAGGATCTCGATCGCCTCCTTGGCGTGGACCGTACGCGAGTCGACCAGCGTCGGCAAGATCCCCTCGATCTCGATGTCGGGGTTGAGGTTCTCTCGGATCATGGCCAGGGTGTTCTGCAGCTGGATCAGCCCGCGCATCGACAGATACTCGCATTGGACGGGGACGATCACCTTGTTTGCCGCAGTTAGCGCGTTGATCGTGAGCAATCCGAGGCTCGGAGGCGTGTCGATGCAGATGAAGTCGTAGTCCTCCTTGATCGGCGCCAGCCCCTTCTGGAGCGAGCGCTCGCGGCCGATCTGCGTCGACATGGCGATCTCGGCGCCGGCCAGGTCGATCGAGGAGCAGGCGATGTCGATCTCGCGCTTGCGGACGACCTCGCGGATCGACGTGTGGTGCACGAGGACGTCGTACATCGACTTGTCCACCGTGTCGGGGTCGATGCCCTGCGACATCGTCAGGTTCCCCTGGGGGTCCATGTCGATGCACAGCACGCGGTGGCCCTTCTCCGCGAAGGCGACGGCGACGTTGAGCGTGGTGGTGGTCTTGGCCACCCCGCCCTTCTGATTGGCAAAGGCGATGACCTTGGCTTGGTCGGTCACGGCGTGCTCCGATGGTCGGGGAAACCCATGGCTCCCCGTTATTCGCAACCACATCGGGTATTCCTTCCGCCGTGTCCACCCTTCTCGACAAGCGCCTGGTCTTCGTCACCGGAAAGGGGGGCGTCGGCAAGTCGACCGTCGCCGCCGCCCTGGGGATGGTGGCCGCCCGCCAGGGCCGGCGGACGATCGTGGTCGAGGTGTCCGAGCAGGACCGGATCGCCCGCGCCTTCCACGGCGGCGACTCGCACTTCCGCGAGGTCGAGATCGCCGACGGGCTGTGGACGATCTCGGTCGACCCCCAGCACGCGCTGGAGGAGTACCTGCGCATCCAGATCCGCGTGAAGCCGCTGGCCGACCTGCTGTCGGGCTCGCGGATGTTCCAGTACTTCGCCGTGGCCACGCCCGGGATGAGCGAGATGGTCACGATGGGCAAGGTCTGGGAGCTGACCCAGATGCAGCGCCGCACGCGCGGCGCCAGCCGCTACGACCTGGTGATCGTCGACGCGCCGGCCACGGGCCACGGCGTGGCGATCATGCGCACGCCGCTGACCTTCGCCAACGTGGCCCGCGTGGGCCCGGTGGCCCAGCAGGGCCGCGCGATCCACGAGACGATCACCGACGCGCGCCACACCGGCGTGGTCGCGGTCGCGCTGCCCGAGGAGATGCCGGTCAACGAGACGCTGACCCTGCGCGACGAGCTGCGCCGCGAGCTCGGGCTGCCCCTGGACCGCGTGATCGTCAACGCGCTGTACCCGGAGCGGTTCGGGCCGCGCCAGGCGACGACGCTGACGAAGGCGCTCGAGGGCGCGGACGCGCCGCTGGCGCGGGCCGCCCTGCGCGCGGCGCTGTCCGAGCAGCGCCGCGCGCGCGGGCAGCGCGAGCAGGTGGCCCGGCTGGAGGAGGCGCTGGGCGACGAGGCGGTCCGGCTGCCCTACGTGTTCGAGCCCGAGATCGGGCCCGAGCAGTTCGAGGCGCTGTCGCGGGAGCTGGAGGTGGCGCTGTGAACGTCGCCGATGCCCTGAAGGACAAGCGGGTGGTCATCTGCGGCGGGTCGGGCGGCGTGGGCAAGACGACGGCGTCGGCGGCCATCGCCATGGGAATGGCGGCGCGGGGGCTGAAGGTCGCCGTGGTGACGATCGACCCGGCCAAGCGCCTGGCCAACTCGCTGGGCCTGGACGAGCTGGGCAACGAGCCCCACCCGGTCGACCCGGGCCTGTTCGAGGCGGCGGGGATCGAGATGAAGGGCGAGCTGTGGGCGATGATGCTCGACGCCAAGCGGACGTTCGACGAGGTCATCGAGCGCCTGGCGCCGGACGAGGAGACCCGGGACGAGATCCTGGAGAACCGGATCTACAAGGAGCTCTCCAACGCGGTCGCCGGCTCCCAGGAGTACACGGCGATGAGCAAGCTCTACGACCTCGACCGCGACCACGACTTCGACCTGCTGGTCCTCGACACCCCGCCGTCGCGCAACGCGCTGGACTTCCTCGACGCGCCCGACCGGCTGACCGGCTTCCTGGAGGGCCGCGCGCTGCAGGTGTTCCTCAAGCCCACCGGGTTCGCCGGGCGGATCGTCGGGCGGGGCACGGGGATGGTGTTCTCGGTTCTCAAGCGGGTGACCGGCGTGGACCTGCTGGAGGACCTGTCGGTGTTCTTCCGCTCGCTGGGCGGGCTGATCGACGGCTTCCGCGAGCGCGCCGACCAGGTCAACGCCCTGCTCGAGGACCCCCAGACGACGTTCCTGCTCGTCACGTCCCCGGAGCGCGAGCCGATCGACGAGGCGATCTACTTCTGGCAGAAGCTGCGCGACGCCGAGATGCCCTTCGGCGGCGTCGTGGTCAACCGCGTGCACCACGACGAGGCGCCCGACGCCGACCCCGACGAGGTCGCGGCCCAGCTGGAGGACGAGCTGAGCCCGTCGCTGGCCCGCAAGGTGGCGGCGAACTTCCGCGACTACCAGCTGCTGGCTCACCGCGACGCGGCGAACATCGAGCGCCTGGCCCAGCGCCTGGACGACCGGCGCCTGGCCCTCGTCCCCCACCTCGACGACGACGTCCACGACATCGCCGGCCTGGCCCAGATCCACCGCTTCCTGTTCGCGAGCGACCGCGAGCGGGCGCGGATGCTGGCCGAGACGACGGCTTAGAAGAAAAGCCGGTCCTGCTCGGCCGTGCCGTCGTCCGAGGGCGCGGGCATGTCCCAGTCGTAGAACGCGGTATCCGGCTCGGGCTCGGGCTCCACGACCGTCTCCGGCTCGGGCGGCCCGGGCAGGCCCGGCGGGCGGATGACCGTCCCCGGCTCGGGCTCCTCCTCCTCCACCATTCCCGGCTCGTCGATGACCATCTCCGGCTCTCCGGCGACCGTCTCGGCCCGCGAATCGGCCTCCGGCGGCTCGAAACCGGCCTCCGGCGGCGGCTCGGCCGCTCTCTGCGGCGGCACCGCTTCGCGGTCGCCGGTCACGGCGTCGGCCAGGAGGTTGTCGGCCACCGTGACCAGGTCGTCGTCGAGGTGGCCGCACAGGACGTCGCGCAGCAGCGCCCGCAGGTGGTGGGCCGTGTCGGCCACGAGGGCCTCGGCGTCGGGCGCGGCCGGGGCCACCCCGGCGACGATCCCGCGCTCCATCGAGATGGCGTGGGCGGCGCGCTCGGCCAGGGCGGCGCGCTGCTCGGGCACGGCGCAGATGGCGGCCAGGCGCTGGGCGAGGCGCCCGCTGGCCGGGCCCTCGGGCTCCAGCAGCGCGCGCAGGGCGACCAGGTGGTCGGTCAGCGCGTCGAACGGGTCGGCGCGCTCGCAGGCCATCTCGAAGCGCCGCAGCGCGAACGCCACCTCGCCCCGAGCCCCCTCGGCGCGGCGCGCCACCAGGTTGCAGAACCCGCGCAGCTCGTCCTCCTCGTCGGGCTCGACGCGGTAGGGCGGCCCGGCCGGCACGCCGCCGCCGGTCCCCAGCGCGACCAGTTGCCACGGCCCGGCGTCGATCCGCGCCCACGCCGCGGACCCGAGCGCGAAGCCGGCGGCGTCGACCAGCCGCAGCGCGGTGAGCAGGGCGCCGAAGCGCGCCCGCGCCTCCTCCAGCGGCGGCGGGTCGCCCGGCGCGCCCTCGACGGTCAGCGAGACCAGCACGTTGGGCTCGTCGGCCGGGACCGGACGGCCCCACACGGCCTCGGCGGGCGCATCCTCGACCGTGTCGGCGCGCACCAGCGACAGGCCCTCGACGATCGGGACCTCCTCCGAGGCCAGCTCGAGCCCGTACAGCGGCGCGATCACCGCGGTCAGCGAGCGGGTCTCGTAGACGGCGGACTCCAGCTCCTCGTAGGCCCGCGCGAAGCGCTCGGCCGAGAACTCGAACTCGCTCACCTCGGCGAACATCGCGCTGAGGAAGGAGCGCAGCGTCGCGTCGGCGCGCTCGTCCAGGCTTTCGGGGATGCGCGGCTCGCCGCGCACGCGCAGGTAGGCGTCCACGCCGCCCAGGGACAGGATCGCGTGCTTGGCCCGCGTGTACGTGGGCAGGCGGCCCAGCACCCCGAGGCGCTCGCGGATGAACTGGCCGGTCAGCGGCCGGTAGCAGTACAGCGGCGCGCGGGCGCCCGGCGACTCCACCACCTCGAAGGGGATCTCGGCGCCGGCGGACGCGTCCGCCTCGAGCTGGAAGGCCGCCTGCTCGGCGAAGTCGCGCAGCGACTGGTGAAGGGTCCGGTTGCGCATGACCGCACCGTTCGGCGCGTGCCCGCGCGCTCCTGCTGTGAGAGGCTCGGCCGGTGACCGGCATCGAGGAATGGTGGTCGGACGGCGAGCGGGTGGCGCTGCGCGCCGGCGACGCCGAGCACGGCGTCTTCGTGCGCCGGATGGGAGACGGCGCGCGCATGACAGTGCTCCACGGCTTCCCCAGCTCCTCGCACGACTGGGCGCAGGTGGCGCCCGCCCTGGCCGAGAGCCACGCGCTGCTCCTCCCCGACTTCCTCGGGTTCGGCGCCTCGGACAAGCCCGACGACCACGAGTACTCGATCCACGAGCAGGCCGACCTGGTCGAGTCGCTGTGGGAGCGCGAGGGGGTCGAGTCCACCACTGTGGTCGCCCACGACTACGCCGTGTCGGTGACCCAGGAGCTGCTGGCCCGCCGGGCCGAGGGCGCCCTGGGCGTGGACCTGCGGGCGGTGCACCTGACGAACGGCGGCCTGTATCCCGATCTCCACCGCCCCGAGCCCGTCCAGACGGCGCTGCTGGACCCCGAGCAGGGACCGAAGCTCTCCGCCGCGCTGAACCGCGAGGCTCTGGTGGCCGCGCTGGGCCCGACGTTCGCGCCCGGCGCCGACGTGCCGGCCCACGGCGAGCAGATGTGGCGCGCGCTGGACCGCGAAGCCGGCAGCCGGATCATGCATCTGCTCATTCGCTACATCCTCGACCGCCGTGAGCACGCGGAGCGCTGGATCGCCGCGCTGGAGACGACGGACGTGCCGCTGAGCTTCGTGTGGGGAATGCTCGACCCGGTCTCCGGCGCCCACATGGCGCAGCGGATCCGCGAGCGCCTGCCCGATGCGCCGTTCGTCACGCTCGACGACGTGGCGCACTGGCCTCCGCTGGAGGCCCCGGACCGGGTCGTGGCGGCGGTGCTGGACGCCTAGCTAGGCCGCGACGGGGTCGGCGGTGCGCTCGCCCGCGCCGAGCCACGTCTTGCCGTAGCGGCGCATGTCCTCGATGAGCGGCGCCAGGGCGCGGCCCTTCTCGGTCAGCGCGTACTCGACCCGGGGCGGGACCTCGGGGAAGGTCCGCCGCTCGACGATCCCCTCCTCCTCCAGCGCGCGCAGGCGCAGGGAGAGGGTGCGGGGCGAGATGCCCTCCAGCGAGCGCTCCAGCTCGCAGAACCGCGAGCGCCCCTCGGCCAGGTCACGGATGACCAGCATCGTCCACTTCGAGCAGACGATCTCAGCCGTGCGGCAGACAGGACAGTTGTCATTACGCTCCGACACTCCCCCGAAGGGTAGCGCAAGACTTCACGAAATGAAGTGCGTAATGCCGCCCGAACGTCCCGGAACGACGGTCCTGGCGTGCACTCAGGGACGTTCGGCGGGGGTTAGCCGCCGAGCATCTTGCCGATGCCGCCGGCCGCGCCGCCGCCGCCCGTGGCCGCCGCGGCGATCTGGCCCTCGGAGGGCTGCACGAGCACCCAGCCCTGTCCGCCGAACGCCATCTGGATCGACTCCCCCGACCCGCGGCCGATCAGCGTCTTGAGGTTGACGTCGGTCTTAATCGCCGTCGTGACGCCCGAGGACCACGTGATCGCGGCCTGGGCGTCGGCGAACGTCGGGGCCGAGGCCACGTTGAGCAGCACCGGCGGGCCGTCGGACAGGATCGCCACCCACCCGGTCCCCTTGAGCTCGGTGTTGAACAGCCCGCCGCCCATCATCCCGCTCGCGCCCTGGACGCGCTTGATGTCCCAGTCGATCCCCGAGTCGAAGGCCAGCAGGTTGGGCCCGTTGACCGTGATGAAGTCGTCCTCCAGGTAGATCAGGTGGATGTCCTGGGCCTGGTCGGCCAGGAAGACCTCGCCCTGCCCGGTGATCTTCATCAGGCTCTGGCCCTCGCCGCTCACGGCCTTCTTGAGCATCCGTCCCATGCCGCCGGAGCCGGCGTGCTCGAAGGTGACCTCGCCCTGGTAGGCGACCATCGACCCGAGCTTGGCCTGGATCGTGACCTGGTTGAGCTCGACCTTCAGCAGCTTGGAGTTCTGCAGGTTGAACGGGTTCTGCGACTCGACCTCGTTGAACTGGCCCAGGGTCGTCTGCACGGGCGCGTCCTTTCGATTTTCCGGGAACGGGTCCGGAGAATCTAGACGGACGG
The DNA here is from genome assembly GCA_035536255.1 of Solirubrobacteraceae bacterium. Taxonomy (GTDB): domain Bacteria; phylum Actinomycetota; class Thermoleophilia; order Solirubrobacterales; family Solirubrobacteraceae; genus AC-38. Next base: position 583 of record DATLOP010000329.1, on the reverse strand, counting down.
GACCGCGGGGCGGTCGCCGTTGCCGGCGGCGGCGCGCTCGGTGACGTCCGCGAGGTCTTCCATCGAGGTGCCGCGGCGCCCGTCGGAGGCGACGAGCAGCTTGAAGTCGTGCGGGTGCGAGGCCGTGCGCAGGGCCATGTCCATCGAGATCCGGCCCGCCTGGAGGTGCCCGAGCAGCGCCTGGTCGAAGGTCTGCATCCCGTAGTACTCGCCCTCCTCGATGACCTCGTGGAGGCGGTTGGTCTGCGCCGGGTCCTTGATCATGTCCCGCACGCGCCCGGTCATCCGCAGGACCTCGCAGACCGCGACGCGGCCCTGGCCGTCCACGGTGGGAACGAGGCGCTGGGAGACGACGCCCTTCAGCGTGCCGGCGATCATCGCGCGGGCCTGCTGGTGCTGATGGGGCGGGAAGAAGTCCAGGAGCCGGTTGACCGACTCCGTGGCGTCCACGGTGTGGATCGTCGAGAGGACGAGGTGGCCGGTCTCAGCGGCCGACAGCGCGGTCGCGACGGTCTCCTCGTCGCGCATCTCGCCGATGAGGATCACGTCCGGGTCCTGGCGCAGGACGCGACGCAGGGCGCGA
>DATLOP010000328.1:0-3863 GCA_035536255.1 Solirubrobacteraceae bacterium | reverse complement strand
GACGCGGCCGAGGCGCACCGCCACGGCCTCGTGACCGCGGTCGTGCCCGACGACGAGACCGTCCCGCGCGCGCTGGAGCTGGCCCGGACGATCGCGGCGCAGCCGCTTTCCGCCCTGCGCGAGGTCAAGCGCCGGGCTCTGCTCGCCGCCGAGCACGCGCGCGGCCCGCTGTTCGCCGACGAGGAGCGCGTCTTTCGCGACGCGCTCCTCGAGGCGTAGCGGCGTCCTAGGCCTGCGGGATCGAGATCGAGAAGGGCAGCTGCTCCGGCGTGCCCGTGTCGTCGGCCGTGTAGACCACCACGTGGCTGGGATCGTTGAGCGTCGCCGGGCAGGCGACGCCGTTCGGGTTGGTCGTGGACGGACCGCCGCACGGCGCGGCCGAGACCTGGCCCACCAGGTCGCCGGCCGACGGGGCGAGCGACACGGAGATCGGGCGCCCGGCCTGGCTGGACCCGAAGTTCAGGATCACCGGCGTGCCGGCCTGGCTGATTGTGACGCCGCCGGCCTGGTTGCCGATCGTCCCGGCCCCCGTGACCACGGCGAACTTGATCGTGGGCAGGCTCAGCGTCGACTCGTCGATCTGGGCGCCGGTGACCGTGTTGGGCGCCAGGTCCTCGCCGAGCAGGGACCCGTTGCGGATCTTGACCGTGGTCATCTGGTTGCTGGCCAGCTTGGAGAACGTGACCGCGTTGCGGCCGAGCTTGCTGTTGCTGACCGTGCCGGGGTGCAGCTTGGAGTTCAGGACGCGCCCGGCCTGGATCTGGGCGCTGCCCACGCTGTTCGCGGGGAGGGTGAGGGCGTAGCCGGTGCCGCCGGCGGCGAGGAACAGGGCGATCGTCGCCACGACGAGCGCCGGCGACGGGCGGCGGAAGGGGATGCGTCGCATCGGAGGGCCTCCTGGATCGGGTTCTCGGTACCAATCCCTGGGGGCGGCCCGAGTTGCGCCCCGTGTCCGCTCGCAAACCTTGACACGATCGTGTTAGGGTTATCCCCGTGGACGCCCTGACCGTCAACGAGGCGGCCGCCACCACCGGGTGGTCGCCGCGGATGCTGCGCTACATCGAGCGCGCCGGGCTCGTGAGCCCGCCGCGCTCGGACGGCGGCTACCGGCTGTACGGCCCCGCCGAGCTCCAGCGCCTGCGCACCCTGCGCGAGCTGCTCGAGCGCCACGACGTCGGCCTGGCCGAGGTCGGCTTCGCGCGGCGAATGCGCGAGGACGCCGGCCTGCGGGCCGCCGTCGACGAGTGGCTGACGGCGCAGGCCCGGCGTCCCGAGGAAGTGCCCACCGGCGAGTGGCTGCGCTTCGAGCAGCGCAAGCACGAGCGTCTCCTCGCCGCCGCCCAATCCCAACTGGAGGTCGCATGACAACCGCCACCCTGACCGAGACCGACTTCAAGGTCGCCGACCTCTCGCTCGCCGACTTCGGGCGCAAGGAGATCCGCCTGGCCGAGCACGAGATGCCCGGCCTGATGGCCACGCGCGAGGAGTTCGCCGCGTCCCAGCCGCTGGCCGGCTCCCGCATCACCGGCTCGCTGCACATGACCGTCCAGACGGCGGTCCTGATCGAGACGCTGGTCGCGCTGGGCGCCGAGGTGCGCTGGGCCAGCTGCAACATCTTCTCCACCCAGGACCACGCGGCCGCGGCCGTCGTCGTGGGTCCCGAGGGCACGCCGGACGCGCCGCGCGGCGTCCCGGTCTACGCGTGGAAGGGCGAGACGCTGGAGGAGTACTGGTGGTGCGCCGAGCGGGCCATGACGTGGCCCGACGGGAACGGGGGGCCGAACATGCTGCTGGACGACGGCGGCGACATCACGCTGCTCGTCCACAAGGGCGCGGAGTTCGAGCGCGCCGGCGCGGTGCCCGATCCGGAGAGCGCCGACTCGGAGGAGCTCGCCGTGATCCTGCGCCTCCTGGCCGCGTCCCTGGACGACGACGCATCGAAGTGGACGCGGATCGCCGAGAGCATCCTGGGCGTCACCGAGGAGACGACCACCGGCGTGCACCGCCTGTACGAGATGACCGAGGCCGGCACGCTGCTGTTCCCGGCCATCAACGTCAACGATTCGGTCACCAAGTCGAAGTTCGACAACAAGTACGGCTGTCGCCACTCGCTGGTCGACGGCATCAACCGCGCCACCGACGTGCTGATCGGCGGCAAGGTCGCGGTGATCTGCGGCTACGGCGACGTGGGCAAGGGCTGCGCCGAGTCGCTGCGCGGCCAGGGCGCGCGCGTCATCGTCACCGAGATCGACCCCATCTGCGCGCTGCAGGCGGCGATGGACGGCTACCAGGTGCTGACGCTGGAGGACGTGGTGGAGACCGCGGACATCTTCGTCACCGCCACCGGCAACAAGGACATCATCACCGCCGACGACATGGCCCGGATGAAGGACAAGGCGATCGTCGGCAACATCGGCCACTTCGACAACGAGATCGACATGGCCGGGCTGGCGGGCCTCCCGGGGATCGAGCGGATCAACATCAAGCCGCAGGTCGACGAGTGGCGCTTCCCCGACGGGCACTCGATCCTCGTGCTCTCCGAGGGCCGGCTGCTGAACCTGGGCAACGCCACGGGGCACCCGTCGTTCGTGATGAGCAACTCGTTCACCAACCAGGTCATCGCCCAGATCGAGCTGTTCGGGAAGAACGACGAGTACGAGAAGCGCGTCTACGTGCTCCCCAAGCACCTGGACGAGAAGGTGGCGCGGCTGCACCTGGATGCGCTGTCCGTGCGGCTCACCGAGCTCTCGCCCGAGCAGGCGGCGTACATCGGCGTGGCGCCCGAGGGGCCCTACAAGCCGGACCACTACCGGTACTAGGCCGGGGTCGCCTTGGCCGCGCCCGGAACGGCCCGCATCGAGTGGGCCGAGGGGCAGATGCCGGTGCTGCGCTCGATCGCGGCGCGCTTCGCCGACTCTCAGCCCCTGTCCGGCCTGTCGGTCGCCGCGTGCCTGCACGTGACCGCCGAGACCGCCGTGCTCGCGCGGGCGCTGGTCGCCGGGGGCGCGTCGGTCCGCCTGGCCGCGGCGAACCCGCTGACGACGCAGGACTCGGTCGCGGAAGCTCTCTCGGCGAACGACGGCATCGAGGTGCTCGGGCGGCGGGGGGAGTCGTTCTCGGACTTCTCCGCCCACGTCGCCTCGCTGGTCGCGTCCTCGCCGCAGCTCACCCTCGACGACGGCGCCGACCTGCTCGTCGCCCTGCACTCGCCGCCGGGCGCCGGCTCCGCTGCCGGGGACTCCTCGCCGGGCGCCGCGACGCCGCCCGCGGGCTATCTCGGCGGCACCGAGGAGACGACCACCGGGCTGGTTCGCGTCCGGCGCCTGGAGGCCGAGGGCGGGCTGCGGGTGCCGGTCCTGGCGGTCAACGAGGCCCGCTGCGAGCGCGCGTTCAACGACCGCCACGGGACGGGCCAGTCGGCGCTGGACGGGATCCTGCGCGCCACCAACATCCTGCTGGCGGGCCAGACGCTGGTCGTCGTCGGGTACGGGCAGACGGGCCGGGGGATCGCCGACCGCGCCCGCGGCGCCGGCGCCGCGGTCGTGGTGTGCGAGGTGGACCCGATGGCCGCCCTGGAGGCCCGGATGGACGGCTACGAGGTGATGCCGGCGCTGGAGGCGGCGGCGCGGGGCGACGTCTTCGTCACGGTGACCGGCTCGCGCCGCGTCCTGCGCGGCGAGCACTTCGAGCGCATGAAGGACGGCGCCGTGCTGGCCAACGCGGGACACTTCGACATCGAGATCGACCTCGAGGCGCTCCGCGCCGCCGCCGTCGGCGGCGTGCGGGAGGTCCTGCCCCTGGTCGAGTCCCACGACCTCGGGGACGGGCGCCGCCTCAACCTCCTGGCGTCGGGCCGCGTCGTG
>DATLOP010000327.1:0-2595 GCA_035536255.1 Solirubrobacteraceae bacterium | reverse complement strand
ATTTCGGCGGGATCGTCCGGCGGCGAGGGCTCGGGCTCGGTCGGCTCCGGGCCCGTGGAGGGCGCGGCGGCTTCGTCGTCCTCGGCGAAGGCGAACCGCGCTGTTCCCGCTTCCAGCAGGTCGGCTTCGTCGTTTCTTAGGGCGGCGCCCGTGTAGGTGATGCCGTCCACGTAGAGGTTGCGGTCCGTGTCCGGCGTGCCGTCCCATTTGTCGTTGAGAAAGGTGACCGCGACCTCGTGCCGGCCGGCATCCCAGTCGCCCTTCAGGGTGAGCGTGTCGCTTTCCCCGGCGCTGTTCGAGGCCGAGGCGGTGAAGGTGCCGCCGATCTGCTCGCCGTCGACGCTGACGGTGTACTCCGCGGAGCCCTGGTAGGCGTCCTGGCTGATCTTCAGCACCAGCCTGTCCGGGCCGGTGCCCGCGTCGCGTTGCTCGGGGTCGGGGGACTCCTCGCCGGATGCGGGCGCGGTGGGCACTGGCTCGGGCTCGGGTTGCGGGGATGGGTCAGGGCTGCCGCCGTTGGCGAGCGCCTGCACGGTCGGCGCAAGGCTCTTCGCCAGGGCGTCGGCGATGATGGCGGCGTCGGACCCGCTCATGTGCTCGGTGTTCGGCGGGCCGCCGCCCCAATCCATCCTCGCCAGGTCGTAGGCGGACATGTCGATGCCGGCGGCCGTGCCGTTGGCCACCGCCGCCCGCATGCCGTCGAGGATCGGGCCGATGTTTCCCCAGTTGTAGCGGATCGGCACGAACTCCGTCGTCACCCCGTGCCCCCAGGCATCCTCCACCAGTCGCTTGTTGGCTTCATAGGAGTTGCCCACCGGAAGGGGCCCGACCCACGTCGGATGAAACCTCGGCTAAGATGTGATGCGGCGCCGGCACAGAGGTCGGTCCGCGCTTGGTGCCGCGAGCCCGCATAGGAGTTGGACCCGGAGCCCCACGCGCACCCCGTACTGTCGCCACGCCCACCAGGGCCGGAGCACGCATCCTAGAGTTCGACATCGTGGGCTTCTCGCCGGCGCCGCGCCAGAGGCGAGGAGGGGGTCATGGAGGTCTTGCATCCGCGCTGCGCCGGGCTCGACGTCCACCGCGACAGCGTGGTGGCCTGCGCCCGGGTGGTCGACCATGGACGTGTCGAGCACCTGGCCGAGACGTTCGGTACGACGACCTCGGAGCTGGAGCGCCTGGCGCGCTGGCTCGCCGGCCACGGGGTCACCCACGCCGCGATGGAGGCGACCGGCGTGTACTGGAAGCCGGTCTGGGCGGTCCTGGCCGAAGCGTTCGAGCTCGTGCTCGCCAACGCGATGCACGTCAGGAACGTGCCCGGCCGCAAGACCGACGTGAACGACGCGGCCTGGCTGGCCGACCTGCTGGCGCATGGCCTGATCCGCGCCAGCTTCGTCCCGCCGATGGCGATCCAGGCGCTGCGCGACCTCACCCGCACCCGCAAGCAGCTCACGCGCGAGAAGGCCTCGCACGTCGCGCGCATCGACAAGCTCTTGCAGGCCAGCAACCTCAAGCTCGGCTCGGTGCTCTCCGACATCATGGGCGACAGCGGGCGGGCCATCCTCGACGCGCTGGCCGCAGGGGAGAGCGATCCCGAGCGCCTCGCCGGCCGGGTCCGGACCCGCATCCGCGCCTCCCGCGCCCAGGTGGTCGAGGCCCTCCGCGGCCGCCTATCCGACCATCAGCGTCTGCTGCTCCGGATCCACCTCGGCCAGGCGGATGCGATCGACGCCGCCGTCGCCGAGATCGACGCCGAGCTGGGCGAGCGCCTCGAAGCGTACCGCGAGGCCGCCGCGCGGCTGACCACCATCCCCGGCGTGAGCGCGCTCTCGGCCGCCGTCATCCTCGCCGAGATCGGCCCCGACATGAGCCGCTTCCCCACCGCCGCCCACCTGGTCTCCTGGGCCGGCCTCTGCCCCAGGAATGACGAGAGCGCGGGCAAGCGCCGCTCGACCAGGCTGCGCCAGGGGGCGCCGTGGCTGAAGACCCTGCTGGTGCACACCGCCTGGTGCGCGGCCCGCGCCAAGGGCACCTATTTGCGGGCCCTGTTCGGGCGCCTCAAGGCGCGCCGCGGACCCCGCAAAGCCATCGTCGCGGTCGCCGCGGCGATCCTCACCGCCGCCTACTGGATGCTCCGCCGCGGCGTCGCCTACGCCGACCTCGGCGCCGACCACTTCGACCGCGTCGAACGGACCCGCCTCGCCGCCCGCCTCGCCCGGAAACTCGATGAACTCGGCTTCGACGTCACCCTGACCCCCCGAGGCGGTGTCCCGGTTTCATCCTAGCATCGATGCCGCGGGCGGCCAGCATCTCCTCGACCATGCGCAGGCTGAGCGGAAACCGGAAGTACAGCCAGACCGCCTGGCTGATCACCTCGGCCGGAAACCGATACCCGGCGTAGGGCGACTTGGCGGCGGGCGGGCTCATCCTGGCCACCTACTGGACCGGGCTTTGTCCGCCTAGCCCCGCTCAACTTGACGGTGCCCTCCCGCCCGTCCCACCCAGGAATCCTCCGGCCCGAGGAGGCGATCACCCGAATTCCGTATGACAGGCGCCACTGCGCGGAGCGCCCACACCTCACGCCACAGAAGGGCG
>DATLOP010000326.1:0-20780 GCA_035536255.1 Solirubrobacteraceae bacterium | reverse complement strand
CTAGGAGCGCCGGGCGGGCGCCGGCGCCGGCGCGCGGGCCCGGGACGTGTGCCCGGGGTCACAGAAGTTGACTGGCCAGTCAACCAACATGTGTCTCGACATGACCGCACTGCGCCTCATCTCCCTCCCCACCCACGCCGTCCTCGAGCTGGCGGGCGGACTGGTCCTCATGGCCATTCCCTTCCTGCTCGGGTTCACGCCGGCGGGCCTGGTGGCGGCGGTCGCCGTCGGCGCCCTGGTCGTCGGCCTGGCCCTCTCGGCCACCGCGACCGACGGCTCCGGCCTTCACATCGCCGCCCACTTCGCGTTCGACCGCGGGATCGCCCTCGGGCTCCTCGGCGGCGCGCTGGTCCTGGGCCTCGCGGGCGACACGGCCGCCGCGGCCGTCTTCGCCGCCGCGTCCCTCGGCCAGGCGGCCCTGAACCTCACGACTCGCTACACGGCGCGAGCGTGAACCAGACTTCGCTCATCGATCGCTAGACAGCTCCACCACATAGCAACATCTCTCCTCCCGAAACGGCCCGCCTCCCCCAGGTGGGCCGTTTCTCTGTCCGGGAGCCGGTCAGGCCCCGGCGAGGGCGTCGCGCGGGTCCAGGACGGCGGCCTCGATGCGCTGGGCGATCTGCTCGCCGGTGAACCCGACCTCCTCGTGCAGGAGCGCGGGCTTGCCGTGGGTGACGTAGCGGTCGGGCAACCCGACGCGCAGGATGCGGGGGGTCGGGCCGGCCTCGGACAGCGCCTCCCAGACGGCCGAGCCGAAGCCGCCCATCAGGACGCCCTCCTCGACGGTCACGAGCAGGTCGTGCTCGGCGGCCAGCTGGGCCATCAGCGGGGTGTCGATCGGCTTGGCGAAGCGCGCGTCGGCGACGGTCACGTCGAGGCCGCGCTCGGCCAGCCGCTCGGCCGCCTCTAGCCCCTTGCCCACGCCGGTGCCGTAGCCGGCGATCGCCACGCGGGACCCCTCGCGCAGGACCTCGCCGGTCCCGATCTCGATCGCCCGCGGCTCGGAGGGCAGCGGCACGCCGGCCCCCTCCCCGCGCGGGTAGCGCAGGGCGATCGGGCCGCCGTCGTGGGCCACCGCCGTGCGCAGCATGTGGGCCAGCATCGCCTCGTCGCGCGGGGCCATCAGCACCATGTTGGGCAGCGGGCGCAGGTAGGCGATGTCGAAGGCGCCGTGGTGCGTGGGCCCGTCGTCGCCGACCAGGCCGGCGCGGTCCATCGCGAACACCACGTTGAGCGACTGCAGGCAGACGTCGTGGACGATCTGGTCGAAGGCGCGCTGGAGGAAGGTGGAGTAGATCTCGCACACCGGCTTGGCGCCCTGGAGGGCCAGGCCGGCCGCGAACAGCACGGCGTTCTGCTCGGCGATCCCCACGTCGAAGTAGCGCTCGGGCAGCTCCTTCTCGAGGATGTTCAGGCCGGTGCCGGAGTTCATCGCCGCGGTGATCCCGACCACGCGGGCGTCGCGGCGGCACTCGGCCACCAGGGCCTCGCCGAAGACCTGCGTGTACTGGGGCGGCGGGAGAGGCTTGGCCGCGGCGCCCACCTTGACCGCCTGGGCCGCCGCCGGCGCGCCGTTGGCGATCGAGTTGGGCTTGGCGGCGTGCCATTTCTCCATCCCCTCGAGGTCGCCCTCCTCGGCGGGCGCGAAGCCCTTGCCCTTGACCGTGGCCACGTGCAGGACGACGGGCCGCTCGGCGGCCAGCGCCTCGCGCAGCGCGGCGCGGGTGGCGTGGACGTCGTGCCCGTCGACCACGCCCATGTAGGCGAAGTCCAGCTCCTCCCACCACAGGCCGGGCGCCCAGAACGCCTTGATGGACTCCTTGAAGTGCGGGCCGAACTGCTCGAAGCGCGCGCCGATGCCGCCCGGCAGCTTGGTCAGCCCGCCCTCGACGCCCTCGCGCGCCTTCCACAGCTTGGGATTCAGGCGGACGCGATTGAAGTAGCGCGACAGGGCGCCGACGTTGGGGGCGATCGACATCCCGTTGTCGTTGAGGATCACCACGAGCGGGGTCCCGAGCCCGCCGGCCAGGTGGACGGCCTCGAACGCCACGCCCCCGGTCATCGCGCCGTCGCCGATCACCGCGACCACGCGGCCGTCCTCGCCGTGCCCCATCCGCATGGCCTCCTTGAGCCCGACCCCGTAGCCAATCGAGGTCGAGGCGTGGCCGGCGCCCATGATGTCGTGCTCGGACTCGAAGATCGACAGGAACGGCGCCAGGCCGCCGTACTTGCGGATCGTGTCCAGCTTGCCGGCGCGGCCGGTCAGGACCTTGTGCGGATAGGCCTGGTGGCCGACGTCCCACAGGACCTTGTCGCGCGGGCTCTCCAGCACGGAGTGGACGGCCACCGCCAGCTCGCACGTGCCGAGGTTGGCGCCGAAGTGCCCGCCGATCTCGCCGATCGTGTCGATGATCAGCCCGCGGACCTCGTGGGCCACCTGCTGGAGCTCGTCGTCGGACAGGCCGTGCAGGTCGGCCGGGCCCTCGATGCGGTCCAGGAGTCGTCTCGGCGCGGTCACGAGGTCCGGGTGTAGATGAAGTCGGTGACCTGCTCGAGCTCGGGCGCGCCGCCGGGCGCGGCCTGCGCGAGCGCCGCGCGCGCCTGGCCGTGCGAGCGGCGCGCCAGGTCGCGGGCCCCGTCCAGCCCGAACTCGGTCGCGTACGTGCGCTTGCCCAGCCGCTCGTCGGAGCGGGCGGGCTTGCCGAGGTCGGCCTCGGTTCCGGTGACGTCGAGGATGTCGTCCACGATCTGAAAGAGCACGCCGAGCTCGGCGGCAAAGGCGCGGTAGGCGATTGTGTCAGGTCGGCTCGCCTGGCTGAGTATCAATACGCACTCGACCGACGCCCCGATCAGCCGGCCGGTCTTGAGCTCGTGCAGCCGGCGCAGGCCGTCGGGACCGGGGGACGCGCGGTCGGCGACGTCCATGTACTGGCCTCCCACCATCCCGCTGACGCCGGTGGCGGCGGCCAGCTCGCGCACCGCCGCCAGGATGGCCGCGGGGTCGCCGTCCTGCTCGGCCAGCACGTGGCGGAACGCCTCGGCGTACAGGCCGTCGCCGGCCAGGATCGCCACGTCCTCGCCGAAGCGCACGTGGCACGTGGGGCGCCCGCGCCGCAGGTCGTCGTCGTCCATCGCCGGGAGGTCGTCGTGGATCAGCGAGTAGGTGTGGATCAGCTCGACGGCGGCCGCGAACGGCATGACGGCGTCCGGGTCGCGCCCGATCGCGCGGGCCGTGGCCAGCGCGAGGACGGGACGGATGCGCTTGCCGCCGGCCAGCAGGCTGTAGCGCATGGCCTCCTCCAGCCCCTCGACCGCCGGCTCGCTCGCGAACCGCAGCTCCTCCAGATAGGCCTCGACTTCGAGCCGCAGCGCATCGGGGTAGGCCGCGGCCTCGCCGGTCGGCCCCCCAGCGCGGCCGGGGGCCGCGGGCTCGTGCATCAGAGGAGGCTGTCCTGGCCAGGCACGGGCTCGGCGGCGCGGGCGCGACGCTCGAGCTCCGTGGCCGCGCGCGCGGCCAGGCGGGCGCACTCGTCCACCAGCTCGGCGGCCTGCTCGGGGTCCAGCTCGCCGGCGCGCAGTCGCTGCGCCGCGGCCTGCAGGTCGGTGGCCAGCGCGTCGAGGTCGGGCGGATCGGTCATCGCGTGGAGGGATTCTGCCGCAGCTGCTCGAGCACGGTGCCGAGGATCCCGTTGACGAAGGACGGGGCCTGGGCGCCGCAGAACGTCTTGGCCGTCTCCACCGCCTCCTCGATCGCCCCCTCGGGCGGGATCGGCTGCTCGCCCGGGACGTCGCCCGGGTGCAGCAGCTCGAGCAGCGCGGTGCGCAGGATCGCGCGCTCCAGCGGCGCGATGCGGTCCAGCGTCCAGCCCTCGGCGTGGCGCTCGATGAGCGCGTCGAGCTCCTCGCGGTGCTCGTCCACGGCGTGAGCCAGGGCGCGCGTGAACGGGGGCGCGTCGCGCGGAAGCGCCTCGTCGAGCGGCTTGCCGGTCGAGTCGTGCTGGTAGAGGGCGAAGACCGCCTGGCGGCGCTGGTCGCGTCGGCGCATGGGCCGAGCCTAGACATTCCCGTGACAGCCGAACGTCCCGCAATGACGGTCCTGGCAGGTAGTGGGGGACGTTCGGCGGGTGCGTCAGGCGCGCGAGACGTACTCGCCGCTGCGGGTGTCCACGCGGATCGTCTCGCCGGACTCGATGAACAGCGGCACGGCGATCGTGGCGCCGGTCTCCAGGGTGGCGGGCTTGTTGCCGCCGCCCGACGCGGTGTCGCCCTTGACGCCGGGCTCGGTCTCGGTGACCTGGAGGTTGACGGCGCTGGGGAGCTGGAGGTCGGAGGGACTCTCGTCGATGAACAGCACGTCGACCTCGTCGGAGGGCTTCAGCCAGCGCAGCGGCTCGGCCAGCGTGGTCTCGGGGATCGTCATCTGCTCGTAGGACTGCGTGTCCATGAAGTGCGCGTCCGAGCCGTCGGCGTAGAGGAACTGCATCTTGCGCGCCTCGGTCCGGACGGAGCGGAACTTCTCGCCGGCCCGGAAGGTCCGGTCGATCACGGCGCCGTCGGCCGCCCGGCGCAGCTTCGTGCGCACGAACGCCCCGCCCTTCCCCGGCTTGACGTGCTGGGACTCGAGGATCTTGAAGACGACCCCGTCCACCTCGATGTGGTTGCCGTTCTTGAACTGGTTGGTGCTGATCACGGCGCAGAAGGGTAGCCGCAGACTAATCTCGGCCGTGGTGGATCGAGTACCGGTCGAGTCGAAAACCGCGTGCAGCATTGGGTATGAGGACGCCACGCTGGAGATCGAGTTCACGAATGGCAGCGTGTATCGATGCTTCGACGTGCCGGAGCGAGTGCACGAGGAGCTCATGGTCGCCGGCTCCCACGGCAAGTTCTTCAACCAGCGGATCCGGGGGACCTACCCCTACACGCGGTCGTGAGCCGCGACGGGGTAAGTCACCGGCCGAAGACGTCGTAGCGCTCGAGCTGCTCGAGGAAGGTCGGATCCTCTTGGTGTGCCGGGTCGTGGTCGAAGCAGTTGTAGAAGATCCCTTCGTTCTCCCCCTTTGCGCAGACCTCGAAGACTTTCGCCGGGTCGTGGAAGCGCTCCTCGGGAACCCTGTCCGTGTCGAGACTGCAATTCGTGCACTGGACCTTGACGGCCGTCTCGCCCTCCTCGGACGAAACGACGATCCGAAGGCCGATGTCTGCCGTGAAGGCTCGCCGCGAATCCTTTTCCGCGTCGTCGAAGACATGGTCGTTCAGGGCCGTCGCGACTTGGCGCCGGAAGCTCCCGAGTTCCTCGCTCAGCTCACCCACCACGAACAGCCCGGGGGCGTGCGACGCCTCCGTGGGCCTTCGGTACGCGCGCGCCCAGGCTAGGAGGCCGGCCAGGTAGGGGTGGCCTTGAGGCGGTAGCCACCCATCGGGCACGGCTCCGACGAGGTCCGCCCTCTTGCGATCGTACCCCGACCGCAGCCACAGCCCCCACTCCACGCGACCGGACAGCGTGCCGTCGGCTCCCTCGAACTGGCTGCGGATTTCCGCAAGTCGCTCGGCGTCCACCTTCAGGCGTGCCCGAGCTCGGACGAGATCCTCGATCGCCTCGCGGCCGCGGGTGTAGAAGTCGCCCAGACGAGTCGCATCTTCGACTTCGGCGGCCTGGGCCATCTGCGCCAACCGCTTCAGGTCATCAGCCAGAGCCTCGAGCTTCCCCGTGAAACGCGCGTGCTCCACGTCCGCGGCCCGTTCGAGGTGTCGCCGTTCGCCGTTGAGCCAACCGACGGTCGCAGCCAAGTCGCGCGCTATCTGCTCGAGCTTGGCCACCTCCTCCAGCCCCCCAGCGCCTTCTGTCCTCCCTTCCCACAGCTTCGCAGCGGACTCCGCGGCCGGGGCGACGACGTTCGCCGCAAGCTGCGCGGCCCGCTCGACGATCACGGCCTCCGGCTTCAACTTGGCGAGCTGGCGAAGCTCCGTCAGCGGCACGCTGCTGAGGTGCGCGACGAGTACATCGGCGTCGAGCGCCGGGCGCCACACGTCTTCCCAATTGCATCCCGACTTCGGTTTCGGCACGTCGCTCGTGATGGCCAGCGAGGGCCCGCCGCCCTCGCGGCAGATGCAGACGCCATAGGACGGATTGGCGCCGAGGTCCATGTGGCCGACCCCGTCGACAGCCCTGCTCGACATCGACACGATGCTCCATCCGTCCGGCAGAGCGACCTCGGGAGGCTGTCCCTCGTCGAGGGTGGCGAATCGCTCGAGGGCCACGAACTTGTTGCGCTCCCTGAGCCGTTTGACCTTGGCGTATCTACGCCGCACCGACCGGTTGCAGAGCACCTGAATCGGCGGCGCATCGCCGTGCTCACCCGGCTCGCTGCCTTGGTGCTCGAGGATCTCGGATCGTGCGTAAAGCAGCGACAGGAGCGGATCGAGCGATCCCAGATGGTCTACGTGATCGTGCGTGACGATCACCATGTCGACGTCACTGAGGGAATAGCCGCTGCGATACAGGTTCTCCACGAAATCAGCGCCGGGATCGAGGGCGATGCCAAACGGCCTCGTCTCGCCGTCCGAACTTTGGATTTGGTGGAGGCGGACGAGATAGCCCCCGCCCAGGGCACGGAACGCTGACGGCCGGGGGAGAAGCGGGAAGGCCGAGCTGTACCGGCGCATGCAGACCAACTCGATCGCCGGACCGCTGTCGAGGCTGGGAGGGACATCAGCGACCCGCTCCTGCGTGAGGTACAGGTGGGCTTGGGCCTTGCGCACGTTGATGCTGTCGGTGTGCGTGAGGAAGCTGAGGATCAGGTGCTCCGCGATCTCGCGGTCGTCGTCCTCCTCCCCCGCTGACGTGTGGGGCTCGCCCGACGGCGCGGGCGGAGCCTTCCGGCGTGCCGGTCCAACCTCCTCGCGCGCGAGCTCAACCTCCTCGCGCTCCATCAACGTCGAGAGAAGGAGATACTCCGTCGCGCGGGACAGCCGCTCGTAGTTGTCACCCCCGAGAGGCCACTGGGCTTCGACCCTAGCCATCTCGCGCGGAGTCATCACCTGCCTCGCCTCGCCGGAGACCTTGCGCGCGATGCGCTTCAAGAACCGGAACCTGATCTTCAGGAGGTCGCTTCCGATCAGGGTGCTGTGCGGATCGCACTCAGCCGCCTTCTGCAGGCAGAAGAACGCGAGGCCGTTCATCTGGACGTCAGTCGCCTTGCGGGGGAAGGGCTTGCCCTTGGGACGGCCCAGGTATGCCTCGAGCCCCTCCGGATCGTCGGCGCCCAGGTTCAGGACGAACAGCAGGTGGCCGAGACGCAGCAGTATCTCCGCCGCCAGGGCGGTGAGACGACGCTCGACGGTGATACCGTCCAGCTGCGCCACGACCGGCCGCATGTAGCGCACGATGTCGGACTTCCGTACCTCGGGCTCGTAGCGAACCCGGTCCAGCCACTCGGTGGCCTCCTTGATCGCGCTGAGGTTTGCCTCGGTCCCGGTGTCGGCTGCGAGCAGCTCGAGGAATGCGCACCAGGCTCTAAGGTGCCACCCTAGGCTCTGCTTGTGGTGGCCCATCTCGTAGGCCGCCTTCCCGCGGCTGGCCAGCAGGTGGACGTACCACCGGGAATCGACCAGCACGGGCGTCATCCTGGTTTCGCGGCGAAGGCTCTCCAGTCGGTGCTCGGCCTTCTTGAAGTGACCGAGCGCGCACACGTGAGCGTGGTCCGCACGGTACAGCTCGCCGATGTGATGGTGCGCCTGGGCGTCAAGAGCCTCCAGGAACCCGTGTGCCTCGTCGACGTGGATGGGCGCGCCGTCCAGGCGCCTCCGAGTGTCGCGAATCTGACGCTGCAGCTTGTAGTAGTCGTTGTACGCCGACCGTCTGTCGCCCTTCAGAGCGCGTGCGTAGGCGCGCCGGTGCAGCGCGAGGAGACTCAGCTGCGCGGATATCCACATGCACCGCGTCGGCACCACGTTCTGCCAGGCGAACTCGGGATCGTTCAGCACGGTCGATGCTTCGCGCTCGTCCTCGGCAAAGATCCACGGGGCACCACGGCTCGCGCTGTAGACGAAGGTCTGCAATGTGATGCAGCGGTCGAGCTCGCGCTTCAGCCAATCGACCTGGACGTCCGCGAGGTCGGCTCTGCCGCCCAGGTTCAAGGACTTCCACGCCTCGACGCCGTGCATGCTGAGGTGCGCTTCGGCCTGGGCTCTCACCACGAACATCGGCAGCGAGTCCGCGTCCGTGCCGAGGTTGGCCCGGACGATCGCGGCGACGGCGTTCACCCCAGTCTCGCCGGTGAGGCAACGCGCCGCTTCCGTACGGCGCGCCTTGTATCGCAGAAGCCGCGCAGCCTTGGCTATACCCAGGTCCTCGGGCCGGAACGTTCCATCGCGTGGACACGTCAGACAGACAGCGAACATGTGCGTCTCACGCTCAGTCCCCTCGAGGTCGCCCGGGTTCGTGTCCGGCACGAAGTCGTTCAACGCCTGGATCGCCGAGGAGTAGTAGTCGAAGACCCAAGCCAGCTCGCCCGGGGAGCGCCACGGATCGTCCCTGATCCGCTTGAGCTCGTAGCCCCCGGGTTCATCGCCGACGGAGAACCGCCCACGCAGTGTCAGCGGAAGGGCCTTGGGAACGGGGTGACGGATCTCCTCGTCGGCGGCGTGGCGCGCACTGGCCAGGTCGCGGTTGTAGTCGCTGACCAGCTTGGCGAGCTGCAGAAGGGCGTTGGAGTCGTCCGGACGCAGGACGTCGCGTTGGCGTTCCGCATCCGCGAGCCGCTCCACCAGCTCGGCCAGACGCTCATTGGCCACCCGATACGCACCGAGCGAGTGGTACAGCTCACATTGGAGATAGTCACTAAGACGGTGCTGGACCGAGCTCATGTCGCGCGATCACCCTCTTGTTGCTGTCCCTGTACAAGAGCTCGACGGCGTGACTTGTGACGCCCAACCGGAACCTAGGCTGGGCTGCCACGGAGGCCAGCACCTCGACGGCCAGGTCGTACTGGTTGGGGCGCAGGCGGATGTGGGACTGCTGGCTCATCGAGCGGGCGGGGACGCCGATGGCCTCGACCGGCGGGGCGTTCTCCAGGCGGGGGACGACGAGGAGCGGCTCGATCGCCACCGTCCACGGCCAGCGGGCGGATACGGGGTGCTCGTCGGTCGGGTCGCCGACCGCCTCGACCACGGCGAAGACCCGCCGCCACACCGGCGCGTAGTACACGAGGCGGTCGCCGGGCTCGATGCGCGACCGGCGGGGGAAACCGGTCCGGTTGAGGCGCCGGGCGCCCGCGCCGTCGCCCTCCAGCCACGCGTCCTCCAGCGGCGACCCGGCGGATCCCATCGCCTTGAGCCAGTGGCCGCGTCGCACCCGGCGATTATGCGGCAGCTAGCCTGCCCCCCGTGCGCCTCCCCGTCCGCTCCCCTTGATCCACGAGCGGTTTCCCCAGACCCGGGACACGTTGCCGCGCGTCGCGCTGTGCGACCTCCCGACCCCGGTCCGGCGGCTGGAGGGGCTCGGCGTCGAGGACCTGTGGATCAAGGACGACTCGCGCTCGGCGCCCCTGTGGGGCGGCAACAAGCCGCGCAAGCTGGAGTGGGTCTTCGGCGACGCCCGGGCGCGCGGCCGCGGCACGATCCTCACTTTCGGCGGGCTGGCCACCAACCACGGGCTGGCCACCGCGCTGTACGCGCGCGGGCTGGGGGTGCGCTGCGTGCTGGTGCTGGTCGACCAGCCCTGGGACGAGCACGTGGCCGCACAGCTGGAGCGCATCCGGGCCAGCGGCGCGCGCGTCCACGTCACGCGCACGACGCCGCGCACCGCGCTCGCCCTGCCCTGGCTCCTGGCCCGCTACCGCCCCTACCTGCTGCCGCCCGGCGGGTCGTCCCCCGTGGGGACGCTGGGGTTCGTGGAAGCGGCGCTGGAGCTGGGCGAGCAGGTCCGCGCGGGCGAGCTGCCCGAGCCCGAGGCGATCGTCCTCGCGCTGGGCTCCGGGGGCAGCGTGGCCGGGCTGGTGGCCGGGCTGCGCCTGGCCGGGCTGCGCAGCCGCGTCCACGCCGTGCTGGTCAACGACAAGCTCAAGCTGGACGAGAAGATGCTGCGGCGACTCGCCGAGCGCGCCCGCGCGCGGCTGCGGCGCGCCGGCGCGCAGTTCGAGACCCCGCTGGCCGAGCTGCAGGTCGTCCACGGGTTCATGGGCGCGGGCTACGGCCACGCGACGCCGGAGGGCGACGCGGCGGTCCGTGCGGGCGCGGAGCACGCGGGCCTCGAGCTGGAGCCCGTCTACACCGGCAAGGCGCTGGCCGCGATCCTGGCCGGAGCGATTCCCGCGAGCGGACCGACCCTCTACTGGCATACCCACGGTGCCGTCGACTGAGCCGATCTTCTTCACCTCCCCGAAGGAGCTGCGCGCCTGGCTGGAGGTCAACCACGAGACGGCGGACGAGCTGCTGGTCGGCTGCCACCGCAAGGAGACCGGGCGCCCGACGCTGACCTGGGACCAGATCGTGGACGAGGCCCTGTGCTTCGGCTGGATCGACGGCGTGGTGCGCCGGATCGACGACACGCGCTTCACCCGCCGCCTGACGCCGCGCCGGCGCGGCAGCAACTGGAGCGTCAAGAACGTCGCCCGAGTGGCCGACCTGACCGCCGAGGACCGCATGCGCCCCGCCGGCGTGCGCGCCTTCGAGGCCCGCACGCCGGAGCGGACCGGCGTCTACTCCTACGAGCGCGCCGCGGCTCGCCTGTCGCCCGAGGCCGACGCCCGCCTGCGCGCCGACGCGCCGGCCTGGGAGTTCTTCAGCCGCCAGCCGCCGTCCTACCGGCGCACGGCGATCCACTGGGTCACGAGCGCCAAGCGCGAGGAGACGCGGGCCCGGCGCTTGGACCAGCTGATCGCCGACTCGCGCGCCGGCCTGCGGATCGAGCCGCTGCGCCGCCCCTAGCGGATGTAGACCGGCGTCCCGATCCGGACCCACACGTACAGCTTGATGACGTCGCGCGGGTACATGCGGATGCAGCCGTGGGACGCGGCCGAGCCGATCGACCACGGGTTGTTCGTCCCGTGGAAGCCGACGGACGAGGTGATGCCGATCCAGCGCGCCACGAGCGGGTTGCCGGACGCGCCGCCCGGGACCGTCTGGCCGGCCTGGCTGCCCGCCCACGACGAGTTGGGGACCGACCACGCCGGGTTGACCGCCTTCGAGCGCACCCGGAACAGCCCGGTCGGCGTCGGGTAGCCCGGCTGGCCGACCGCCACCGGGTAGGAGCGGACCTGGCGCAGGTGGTTGAACACCCGCGCCCGGCGCCCGGCGCGCGAGACCGTGACGATGGGCCCGGTGATCGCGCGCAGGCGTCGCTGGTCGATCCGCGGCCGGACGCGCTCCGTGTACGCGCGCAGGAACCGCGGGGCGGTCCACGAGCGCAGGGTGGCGGCGATCCGGTCCTCGAGGATGGCCGGCTTGTCCAGCCGCCGGCCGTCGCGCGGACGCGAGGCGCGCAGGCGCCGGATCGAGTACAGGACGCGCGAATTGCGCGGCGCGACACCGACGCCGCGCCGCACGCGCGCCAGGAGGGTCGGGGCGGCGCTGCGGCGCAGGGTGGGCACCACCTGGACGTTGCGGCCGGGCGCGGAGTCCATGGCCCGGGCCACCAGGAGGTCGAGCTTGATCGAGACGCCCGCGTCGCGCGGGAGGATCGAGAACCGCCGCGCGCCCACCGCCACGACGAGCCGCCGGCCGAGTGGCCGGGCCACGCTCTCGCGGACGACCTCGGCCACCTGGTCGCGGGTCAGGCCGCCGACCGCCACGCCGCCCACGGTCACGCCCGGCGCCGCGACCGGCTCGCCCGGCGGCGGGGGCGGAGCCGGCGTCTGGGCGAGGGCGGGCGCGGCGAGCAGCGTCGCCGCGAGCGCGGCGAGCGCGAGGCGCGGCGTCACGTGCCGTCTCCGTCCACGCCCGCGGCGGGCTCCGGCCCGGCCGCCGGAGGGCCGCCCGCCGGCACCGTGCCCAGCACGTCCTCGCGGCCGTAGTGGCCGACCGCGTCGAACCAGCGCTTGGCGTGCAGGCCCTCTCGCAGGTCGCAGTCGGCGGTGACGATCCCCTCCTCGTCGTAGAGCGGTCCGGCGATCACGTTGCCCCACGTCGGCTCGACGATGGCGGCGCCGCCGCGCCCGTACACCTCCTGGTCGGGCAGCTCGAGCGGGAAGTCGTCCGGGAACGCCGACCGCGGTATGTACTGCGGCGCCGAGACGACGAACGCGCCGGACTCGATGGCCACGTGGCGCATCGTCGCCATCCAGCCGTCGGAGTCGTCCGCCGTCGGCGCGACCCAGATCTGCGGGCCGCCGCGGTACACCGCGTAGCGGGCCAGCGGCATGCGGTTCTCCCAGCAGATCAGGCCCCCGACCCGCCCGACCGGGGTCTGCACGGGCGCCAGGTCGTCGCCCGCGCCGATCCCGTGGAACAGCCGCTCCTGCATCGTCGGCATCAGCTTGCGGTGGCGGTGCAGCAGGCCCTCCGGCCCGATCGTGAGCATCGTGTTGTAGAGCGACCCGGGCCGCTGGGCCTCGCGCTCGTTGACGCCGACCACGCACACGAGGTCGTGCTCCCGGCACGCCCGGGCCAGGCGGTCCACGTGCGGCCCGGGGACTTCGACCGAGGACTCCCACATCCGCTCCCACAGCTCGTCCGAGCCCCCGAACGACGCCGCCCGCCGCGCCCACGCGTTGGACGGGTACAGCGAGACGAACGTCTCGGGCAGCACGGCGAGCCGCGCGCCGTCCGCCGCCGCGCGGCCGAGCAGCTCGACGGCCTTGTCCAGCGTGGCGTCGGCGTCGAGGATCACGGGGGTGGCCTGGATCGCGGCCACCCGGACCGTCTGGAACTCAGCCATCACCCGACGAGGATACGGCCCGGCGGCGGAGGCAGCGAGGGACGAAACGCCGCTGTCAGTCGACGACCGTCAGCTCCTTGGGGTGCGAGCTGAGCACGTCGGCGCCGTCGCCGGTCACGACGACCAGGTCCTCGATGCGCACGCCGAAGCGCCCGGGCAGGTAGACGCCCGGCTCGACGGTGACCACGTTCCCCGCCTCGAGCGCCGCCTCGCCGGCCTTGGACAGCCGCGGGTCCTCGTGGATCTCCAGGCCCACGCCGTGGCCCAGGCCGTGGCCGAAGCGCTCGCCGTGGCCCGCCTCGTCGATGACCGCGCGCGCCACCGCGTCGACCTCCTGGCCGGACGGGCCGGGGCGCACGGCGTCGAGCCCCGCGAGCTGGGCGCGGCGGACGACCTCGTAGACCTCGAGCGCCTCGTCCGCGACCTCGCCGGTGGCCAGCGTGCGCGTGCAGTCCGAGCAGTAGCCGTCCAGCTGGGCCCCCCAGTCCACGACGACCAGCGCCCCGCGCGGGATCTCGGCCTCGCGCGCCTCGGCGTGGGGCAGCGCGCCGTGGGGGCCCGCGGCCACGATCGCGGGGAAGCTCGGCCGCGGCGCGCCGCGGTGGCGCATGGCGTCCTCCAGCGCCAGCGCGAACGCCCGCTCGGTCCGCCCGGCCAGGCCGCCCTCCAGCGTCGCGGCCAGCGCGTCGTCGGCCAGCGCCGCGGCGGCGCGGATCGCCGCCACCTCCCCCGGGTCCGTGACCGCGCGCAGCCGCTCGACCAGCCCGCCGGCGGCCACCAGCTCCACGCCCTCCAGCGCCTCGGCCAGCCGGGCGTGGTCGCGCACCGACACGTGCACGTCGTCGAAGCCCAGGCGCAGCGGCCGGCGCTCGGGCAGCGCGCCGGCCACCGCGTCGAGCAGGTCGCGCTGACCCTCGGCGCGCGCGAAGCCCTCCCCCACCTCCTCGGCCGCGCGCTCGACGTAGCGGAAGTCGGTGACGAACACGCGCCGCCCGTCCGCCCCGGACTCCACGACGGCCAGGCCGTTGGTGCCGGTGAAACCGGTGAGCCAGCGCAGGTTGACCGGCTCGCGAACCAGCAGGGCGTCGAGCTCCCGATCCGCCGCGAGCGAGGCGAGCCGCTCGGCCCGCGGCCTCAACCCTCGAGCTCCGTGCGCAGGCGCTCCAGCGCCTCCCGGTAGCCCTCCACCCCCCGGCCCTTCACGCTGGCGATGCACAGGTCGCCGATGACCGACGTGCGCCGCCACTCCTCGCGCACGTCGATGTCCGACAGGTGGACCTCGACCGCGGGCAGCCCGGTCAGCTCCAGCGCGTCGTGGATGGCCCACGAGTAGTGGGTCCACGCGCCGGGGTTGAGGACGATGCCGTCGGCCAGGCCCTCGAGCTTGTGCAGGCGCTCGACGAACTCGCCCTCGTGGTTGGTCTGGAAGAACTGGACGACCAGGCCCAGCTCGCGGGCGTACTCGCCGATCTTCTGCTCGAGGTGCGTGAACGTGATCCCGCCGTACTGGGACGGGTCGCGCCGGGCCACCTCGCCCAGGTTGACGCCGTGCATGACCTCGACGCGGTTCCTCACGCCAGCAACTCTCGCACGGCGGCGGCCACCTCGTCCTCGGGGATGGCGACGCCCTCGCGCACGTCGCCCGGGGCCTCGACGACGACGAACGGGACCGGGCCCTCGCCCCGGCGCTTCTTGTCCCGGCGCACGGCCTCCAGGACGGGGGCCGGCTCGACGCCCTCCAGGCGCGTGGGCAGGCCGTGCCCGGCCAGCAGCTCGGCCACCTCGCCGCGCAGGGCGTCGCGGCCCGACAGGCGCAGCGCGGCCAGCAGCCCGAGGCCGACCGCCTCCCCGTGGCGGTAGCGCCCGTAGCCCGCCGCGGTCTCGATCGCGTGGCCCACCGTGTGCCCGAGGTTGAGCACCTGGCGCCGGCCGGCGTCGCGCTCGTCCTGCGCGACCACGGCGAGCTTCGTCCGCGCGCACGCCAGGACGACGTCGGGCTGCGCCGCCCCGCCCGCGCCGTCGCGGACGCGCTCCCACAGCGGGCCGCCGGCGATCAGCGCCGTCTTGACGACCTCGGCGTAGCCCGCGGCCAGCTCCTCCGGCGGGAGCGTGAGCAGCGCCGCCGGGTCTACCAGGACGGCCGCCGGCTGGTGGAACGCCCCGACGTAGTTCTTGGCCTCCGGGAGGTCCACCCCGGTCTTGCCACCGTAGGCCGCGTCGACCTGGGCGACCAGCGTGGTCGGGACCTGGACCACGGGCATCCCGCGCTGGTAGGTGGCCGCGCAGAAGCCCGCGAGGTCGCCGACCACGCCCCCGCCCAGCGCCACCAGCAGGTCGTCGCGCGTCGCGCCCTGCTGGGCCAGCGAGCGCCACACGACCTCGGCCGAGGCCAGCGACTTCGCCGGCTCGCCGGGCTCGACGAGGGTGAAGCCGACGACCGGCTCCAGGTGGCGGCCGTGCAGGTCCCACACGTTGGTGTCGCTGACCGCGAAGCGGCGCCCGGCCACCGGGAACCAGCCGGTCTCCAGCAGGGCCGGGCCGGCCAGGACGGGGTAGTCGCCCGAGGCGCTGGTCGCCCACACCATCCGCGTGCCCGCCGGGGCGTCGGCGAGCGCGCCGAGGTAGGGCAGCGCCGCCCGCACCGCGTCGCCGCCGGGCAGGATCGCGTCGGCCGCGCGCTCGTAGGCCGGCGCGCGCTGCGCGTGCAACGCCTCGAAGGCCGCGCGGTCGCGGGCCAGCGGGCGCCCGCCCTGCTCGGCCGCCCGCTCCCACGCCGTCGCGGGGTCGACCTCCAGCCAGACCACCGTGTGGTCCTCCAGCGCCGCCCGCACCCGCTCGGAGGCCAGCGCCCCCCCGCCCAGCGCCACGGGCGCGCCCGCCGCCGAGGCCAGCGCCTCGAGGACGACCTCCTCCTCGCGCGCGCGGAACGCGGCCTCGCCCGCGCGGTCGAAGAAGTCCTCCAGCGGCTCGTCCAGCGCCCAGGCCAGGCGCTCGTCGGTGTCGACGGGCTGGCGCCCCAGCGCCTCCCCGGCCGCGCGCGCCGCCGTCGACTTCCCGGCGCCCATGAAGCCGGTGAAGACCAGCGACGGCCTCAACGTCGCCAATCGATGCGCTCCCTGTAGGCCGCCAGGGCGGCGAGCACGTCGTCGATGTGGTCGCCGCCGAACTTGACGCGGTAGGCGTCGGCGAGCACGAGCGCCACCATCGCCTCGCCGACCACGCCGGCGGCGGGCACGGTGGTGGAGTCGGTGCGCTCGCGCAGCGCCGGGGCGGGCTCCTTGGTCTCGATGTCCACCGAGCGCAGCGGCTTGGTCAGGGTGGGCAGCGGCTTCATGGCGCCGACGACGACCAGCGGCTCGCCGGTCGTCATCCCGCCCTCGACGCCGCCGGCGCGGTTGGTCTCGCGGAAGTACCCGCGCTCCTGCGTCCAGAAGATCTCGTCGTGCACCTCGGACCCCGGGCGCCCCGCCATCTCGAAGCCCGGGCCCACCGACACGCCCTTCATGGCGTGGATGGACAGGATCGCCTGGCCCAGCCGTCCGTCCAGGCGCTCCTCCCAGGACACGTGCGAGCCAACGCCGGGGACCAGCCCGAACGCGCGCACCTCGAAGATCCCGCCCAGCGACTCGTTGGCCTTGCGCAGGCGGTTGATCTCCTCGACCATCGCCGCGCCCACCTCGGCGTCCAGGCAGCGCACCGGCGACTCGTCCACGCCCTCGAAGTCCTCCAGGCCGAGCTCGTCGCGCTCGGGCGCGCGCACCGAGCCGATCTGGACCACGTGCGAGCGGACCTCGACGCCGAGCGCGCGCAGGAACGCCTTGGCCAGGCCGCCGCCGGCCACCCGCGCCGCGGTCTCGCGCGCGCTGGCGCGCTCGAGGACGTTGCGCACGTCGGCGTGGCCGAACTTCATCGTGCCCACGAGATCGGCGTGGCCGGGCCGCGGGAGGTGGACCTCGGGGACCTCGGCCTCCACCGGCCACGGGTTCATCCGCTCCTCCCAGTTCGCGTAGTCGCGGTTGACCACCGACAGGGCGACCGGGCTGCCCAGCGTGCGCCCGTGGCGCAGACCCGCCGTGACCACCGCCGCGTCCTTCTCGATCTTCATCCGCCCGCCGCGGCCGTGGCCGAGCTGGCGGCGCGCGAGATCGCGGTCGAGGTCGACCGGCTCCAGGCGCAGCCCCGCGGGCAGGCCCTCCACGATGCAGGTCAGGCCGGGCCCGTGGGACTCGCCGGCGGTGATGAGGCGCAGCGCCATGGGCGCCACAGCCTAAACGCGCGGCGGCCCGCTACTCGACGACGTCGAGGACGTCGAGCTGGTACTGGACGACGGCGCCGCTCGCGCGGGTCACGTCGAAGAACTCGGTGTCGCCGGGCCGGACGAACAGCTGCGCGCACGCGTCGTTGCTCGGCTTGCAGGCTCCGTCGCCCTGGGGAGCGGCGTCCGAGGAGACGATGAACTCGATCCGCTTGCCCCGCCCGACCTCGATGAAGACCAGCGTGGCGTTGTTCGCCGAGGGCAGCGGCGAGCCGGGCGAGAGCGTGCGCACCCGGCGCCGGCCGTCCGAGGGGCCGAAGCGCACCTTGATCCGCGGCTCGCCGTCGCCGGCCGAGCGCCGCGGGCGCGAGGGCGCGCGGCCGCCGCCGCCCGTGGACGGGCCGGACCCGGCGCTGTCGACGGGCCCGCCGCTGGTCGGGCCGCTGCCCGGGCCGGCGGTGCCGGGGCCGTCGCCAGACTGGGGCGCGCCATTCCCGGCGTCGGTCTTGGGGACGTGCTGCTGCTTGAAGGGGTTCTTGGCCTCGCCGACCACCGGGCCGGACGGGCGCGCGGCGGCGATGGCCGCGGGGTCGGTCACGAGCGGCGCGGGGCCGGCGCCGGTGAACGCCGGGGGCGGCGCCTTGGGCTCGGCGGGCGACTGGAGGAACACCAGGGGGATCGCCACCAGGGCGACGACCAGCCCGGCGGCCACCGGCCACAGGCGCTTGCTGACCAGGTCGATCCAGACGTCGTGGAGGAAGCTCACGGGGTCACCGTCGCGGGAGCGGTCGGGGGACCGCCGGCCGAGTCGCCGGCGCTGACGGGCTGGCCCGCCGTGGCGGCCGAGGGGCCCTGCGGCGTCGCGCCGTCGAACAGGCCCTGGTTGGCGGGCAGCAGGTAGGCGGTCGCGGCGATCGAGGCCTTCATCTTCGGGAACCCGTCGCCGGCGGCGGTCAGGCTGATCCCGTCGACCAGCAGCAGGCGGCCGCGCACGCGGACGCTCTCCCGGGTCGGCTTGATGTAGCGCTCGATCTTCGTGAGGAAGTCCGAGAGCTTGAAGAAGCTGCCCTCGAAGGCGAACGTGAAGGGCATCGTGTTGAGCCCGGCCTGGCCCACGACCGCGCCCGGGGGCAGGGCCGCGGTGGCCGACTGGGTCGCCGCAGCGGGCGACGCCGGGGTGCCGGTGGTGGGCTGCGCGGGATCCTTGGCCTCGCCGTCCTTGGACTCGCCGTCCTTGGCCGACGCCTGGTCGGAGGTGGCGGCCGCGGCCGCGGCGGCGTTGGCCGGCGCGGCGGCGGACGAGCCCGCGCCCGAGGTGAGCTTGACGCTGCGGAAGTCGACGCCGGTCGCCTCGGCGGTGGAGTCGAGCTGGTAGACCAGCGAGGGGATGTCGTCGTCGGTCGGCACGGCCTTGCCCAGGCGCGCGACCGTCGCGTAGTTGCTGGCGTAGGTGGCCCGCGCGGCCTGGCCGGCGACGAGGTCGGCGCGCGCGGTCTGCACGCGGTCCTGGGCGGCGGTCACCTGGGCGGCGAGCCGCGACGCCTCCTCGCGCTTGGGCTTGAGGACGAGCATGAAGAACGCGCCGAGCCCGACGACGGCCAGCACGATCCCGACGACGAGGCGGTCACGCTGGGTCACTTGGCCACTCCGGTGGAGACGGGCGCGGTGCCGGCGCCCGGCGCGGCGGCGCCGAGCGCGACCTTCGGGGCGTCGAAGAAGACGACGATCTGGAACTGCGGGAAGCGGCTGCTGCCGTTGCGGCAGTCGCCGCTGTTCGCGCCGCCGCTCCCGCCGCCCGACACGGCGTCGGACTTCTCCGACGAGGCGAGCGAGACGCGCTGGACGCCGTTGATGGTGCGCAGCCGCGCCATGACGCGGGAGACCGCGGCCTGGCTCTCGGTGCAGCCCACGAGCTCGACGGCCGGGCCGTTGACGGCGCTGCGCAGCCCGCCGGTCGCCGAGCCCGCGGCGCCCGTCCCGTCCAGGCTCACGCCCGGGGCGACGGTCCCGACCAGGGAGGTCAGCCACACGTCACCGGGCATGGCGCGCGACAGCTGGCGCATCACGCGCTCCCAGTCGAAGCGGCTGCCGGCCAGCTGCGCGACGGTCTGGACGCGCGCGCGGCTCATGTCCGCGAAGTCCTTGTACGGCTTAAAGGCCGTCGCCTGCTGCTCGAGGCTCGCCGCCTCCTGCTGGGACTCGGCGACCTCGGCGCGGTTCGACGTGACCTGGTTGGACGTGAAGACGTAGGCGCCGACGGCGACGACGGCCGCGGCGAGCACGCCGAGCAGGAGGTAGGGAGCCTGCCCGGAGCGGCTGGGCGACCCGCCGCCCCGGCGCTGGTCGTGCGGGAGAAGGTTGACCGCCCTCATGCCGGGCCCTCGCTGACGGACAGGCCGGCGGCCACGGTGACCCGCGCGGGGTCCAGGCCGTGCAGCGCGCCGGGCTGGGCCTCGGCAACCTTGCCCGACTCGACGGGGATGCTCACTCCGGTGGCCAGCTGGGCCACGAAGCCGGGGATGGACACGGCGGAACCGGTGATCACGGCGCGCTGCACCATCACCGAGGCGCCCTGGCCGGCGTAGAAGTCGAGCGAGTTGCGGACCTCGTCCACGATGCGGTCGGCGCCGGAGGTCAGCACGGACCGCGCGTCGGCGACGATCTCGGGATCGCCCTCGATCGTGTCGGCGGGCGCCTCGAGGCCGACGTGGACCAGCCATTGCTCGGCGTGCTCGAGGGTCAGCCCGCGGCGCTCGGCCAGCTCGGCGACCATCGTGTCGAGCCCGATCATGGCCACGCGGGTGAAGCTGCAGGCCGACCCGGCGGCGATGGCCAGGTTGGTCATGCCCCCGACGTTGACGTACAGCGTGCCGCCGGCGGCGGCGCCGTCCGCGTCGGTCGCCGGCGTGGCGCCCGGGCTGAGGGCCCGGATCATGGCGAAGGCGGAGAGGTCGATTCCCTCGGGGCGCAGCCCGGCGCCGCGGGCGGCGCTGACGAGGCGGTCGATCATGTCGCGGCGCGCGGCGACGAGCACGACCCGCAGGCGATCGCCCTGGGGGGTCTCGACGAGGCCGAGCGGCTGGTAGTCCAGGACCGCCTCGTCGAGCGGCATGGGGATGTTGTCCTGTGCCTGGAAGCGCACGGCGGCGTCCAGCTCGCGCGGGTCGGCGATCGGCGGCAGCTCGATGGTGCGCACGACGATGCGCTGGTTGGCGACGCCCAGGCGCACGCGGCGCCCCAGGTTGTGCGCGGCGAAGAAGTCCTTCAGCGCGGCGGACAGGCCCTCGACGTCCACGACCTCGCCGTCGCGCACCAGGCCCGGCGCCAGGGAGGCGACAGCGGCGCGCTGCACGGCGACGCGACCGTTGACGATCGCCTCGGCGGCGGCGAGGTGGCTGGGCTCGATGTCGAGCCCGACGATGGTGCGGTTGCGAGTGCTTGCCATGCGTGGAGGGATTTCGGGGGCGCGGACACCGGTGCGCCCGACGAGTCACGCATCGGCCATTCGTCCGCCCGGCTTGAGCCCCGGGCGCAGGTTTGGCCGTCTACAGGAAGGTTTCGCGGTACCAGTCGACCATCTCGGGACCGGCGAACAAGCCCACCAGCGCGCCCAGGGCCAGGAACGGCCCGAAGGGCACCGCGGTCTTG
>DATLOP010000325.1:0-5057 GCA_035536255.1 Solirubrobacteraceae bacterium | reverse complement strand
TGGCGCCCGCGACGAGCAGGCACAGCAGCCCGCACACGCCGAGCTGCACGGCGACCAGCGCGCCCGTCGGGTGGTGCGCCACGCCGCGGTCGGTGGCCAGGATGTGCGCGGAGAAGGCGATCGCGCACAGCAGGACGAGGCCGTCACCCGCGAGGCGGAACTCGGCGCCGGCGCCGGAGAGCAGGAACAGGCCGACGGCCGAGGCGCCGGCGGCCAGCCAAGCCGTGCGCCCGGCGCGCTGGCGCAGGACGACCGCGCCGAGCAGCGGGGTCAGGACGACGAACAGCCCGGTGATGAACCCGGCGTTCGACGCGGTCGTCTCCTTGAGGCCGAGCGTCTGGAGCAGGTAGCCGGCGGTGAGGAAGAGCCCGATCACGGCGGCGATGCGCCAGCCCGCCGGGCTCAGGCGCGCCAGGTCGCGGCGGAAGACCAGCGCCACGAGCAGCGCCGCGGGGATGAACCGGTAGGCCAGGAACGCGGTCACCGGCAGCTCCTCCACCGCGTCCTGGACCATGACGAACGTCAGGCCCCAGACCGCGGCGATGGCGACCAGGGCGAGCTCGGCTGCCCTAGCGCGGCTCACGCGGACACGGGAAGAGTTCGTGCGCACGCGGGCGCAGTCATGCGAACTGGTGGGCGGACGGGCAGAGCGGCGCCAGCGGGCACTGCGGGCAGCGGGGGCGCCGCGCGTGGCAAGTCCGGCGCCCGTGGCGCAGCAGGTTGATGTGCAGCTCGAGCTCCTCCCCGGGCGGGGTCAGCCGCGTCAGCTCGTCGTGCTGCTCGTCGGAGCCCGCGCCCTGGCGCAGCAGCCCCAGCCGCGTGGCCACGCGCCCGACGTGGGTGTCCACCGGGACGTCGCGGCGGCCGTAGGAGAACAGCAGCACGCAGGCCGCCGTCTTGCGCCCCACGCCGGGCAGCGCGACGAGGAAGTCGCGCGCCTCCTCCAGCGGGACGCCGGCCAGGAACGAGAGGTCGAGGTCTCCCGGCAGCGCCCGGAGGATGTCCTGGGTCCGCCGCGACTTGACCTTCGAGATGCCGCCGGGGCGGATCGCCGCCTCGACCTCCTCGACCGGCGCGTCGCGCACCGCCCGCCAGCTCGGGAACCGGTCGCGCAGGCGCTCGTAGGCCACGTCGCGGTTGCGGTCGTTGGTGCTCTGCGAGAGCACGGTGAGGATCAGCTCGTCCAGCGGCGACCCGTGGGGCTCCCAGAACACCCGCCCGTACGTCTCGCGCAGCCGGTCGCGCACCGCGGCGACGCTCACACCGCGCCCCAGCGCTCGGTGGCGCGGGCCGAGGCCTCGACCGCCTCGGGGAGCGCGGCCGCCACCGCCGGCGCGTAGAACGCGGCCAGCGTCAGCCGGCCCACCAGCACACCCATCAGCGCGTCGCCCGCGCCGACCGTGCTGACCGCCCGCGCCGGGACCCCGGGGACGTCGGCGTCCACCTCCCCGCGCAGCAGCGCGCCGTCGGGCCCCAGCGTGACCACGGCCATGCGCGCGCCCGCCGCCACGAGCGCCCGCGCGCCGGCCTCCGGGTCGGCCTCGCCGGTCAGCGCCTGCGCCTCGGCGCGGTTGCAGCGCACGAGCATCGCGTCCGGCACGCAGGCGTTGGCCGACTCCACGGCGCGCGCCACCGAGTCCCAGCGGTGCAGGCGCAGGTTGGGGTCGAAGAGGACGGGGCGGTCGAGCTCCAGCGCGCGCTCGCGGGCGCGCAGCGTGAGCTCTCGCTCCTCGGCGCCGGCCAGCGTGTTGGACGAGAAGAAGAGGGCGTCGCACTCCTCGACCGCCTCGTCCAGGCCCGGCCCCGCGGCTACGACGAGCGCCTCGATCCCCTCGCCGTAGATGGAGTAGGACGGCTCGCCCGACGCGTCCAGGGCGACGAACGCGATCGGGGTGGCCAGTCCCGGCGCCTGCGCGAACCACTCCAGGTCCACGCCCTCGGCGGCCAGGCGGTCGCGCAGCCAGTCGCCCCACGCGTCGTCGCCGGTGCCGCCGGCCAGCGCGACCGGCGCGCCGATCCGCGCCGCCGCCACGGCCACGTTGGCCACCGCGCCGCCGAAGTGGGGGACGAAGGCGCCGGCCTCAACGAGGCTCGCCACCGGCCGCTCGCAGACGAGGTCCACCAGGGCCTCGCCGAGACAGAGTGTGGGCACGCGCCGCACGTTAACCTCGCGGGCCGTGCCGGGGCCCGTCGAAGACGCCGAGACAGCGGACGCCGGCCCGCGGCCGGTGGAGCTCCACGCCGCGGACATCGACGACGTGCCGATCGTCTGGCGCTCGGCGCCCGGAGGCGACCCGCCGGTCCTGTATCTCCACGGCGTCCCGGAGTCCGGCGAGCAGTGGCTGCCCTTCCTGCAGCGCACCGGCGGGCTGGCGCCCGACCTCCCCGGGTTCGGGCGCTCGGCCAAGCGCGCCGACTTCCCCCACACGATCGAGGGCTACGCGAACTGGCTGGAGCGCTTCCTCGACCACGTGGGCGTGGAGCGCTTCCGCCTGGCGCTGCACGACTGGGGCGCCGTCGGGCTGGCCCTGGCGATGCGCCGGCCCGAGCGGGTGGAGCGGCTGGTCGTGATGGACGCGGTCCCGTTCCTGCCCGGCTACCGCTGGCACTGGGCGGCGCGGATGTGGCGCCGGCGCGTGGTGGGCGAGCTGTTCATGGGCGCCACGACGAAGTTCGCCCTGCGCCGCATCTCCGGTCAGCCGGCGGACGTGGTGGACCGCTGGTGGCGCGACTTCGACCAGGGCACGCAGCGCGCGATCCTCGCCCTGTACCGCAACTCGCCGGAGGACCGGCTGGCCGCGGCCGGGTCCGACCTGGATCGGGTGCGCTGCCCGGCGCTGGTCGTGTGGGGCGAGGAGGACCCGTACCTGGATCCCTCGTTCGCCGACGCGTATGCTGGACGCCTGGCCCACGCCTCGCTGCGGCGCGTCCCCGGAGCAGGGCACTGGCCCTGGCTCGACGAACCGGGGGTAACCGACGAGGTGTGCCGGTTTCTGGACACCGGCGACTCGCCATGACCTCCGCCGACCTCGCCCTGCCGACTCGCCCGGCGCGCCGCCGCCGCGTTCCCGTGCCGCTGGCCGTGGCGGCGGTGCTCGCGGGCGCCTACCTGATCCTCCAGCCGGCCAGCGCCGACCTGGCCGCGCAGGTCTACCGCGCCGACCTGTTCGACGAGGTCGGGTTCACGCTGTGGAACGGCCCGTGGTTCGCCGGCCACCACACGCTGGGCTACAGCGTGCTGTTCCCGCCGCTGGCCTCGGTGCTCGGCCCGCGCCTGGTCGGGGCGCTGGCCGCCGTGGCGGCGGCCGTGCTGTTCGAGCGCATCGCCCGCGCCCAGTGGGGCGCGCAGGCGCGGCTGGGCGCCATCTGGTTCGGCGCGGCCAGCGCGACCAACCTGTTCACGGGCCGGCTGACGTTCGCCCTGGGCGTGGCGCTCGGGCTGGGCGCCGTGTACGCGGCCCAGCGCGAGCGGCCCCGGCTGGCCGTCGCGCTGGCCGTCCTGACGCCGCTGGGCAGCCCGGTGGCGGGCCTGTTCCTCGCGCTGGCCGCGGGGGCGCACTACCTGGCCACGCGCCGGTACCTGAGCCTCGCCGTGGCCGGCGCCGGCTTCGTGACCGCGGTCGCCCTGGCCGCCGCGTTCCCCGAGGGCGGCCTGCACCCGTTCGTGCTCTCGTCCTACTGGCCCACCGTGGCCTTCGCCGTGGCCGTCCTGGCCCTGGTCCCGCGCGAGGAGCGCATCCTGCGCTACGGCGCCGCCGTGTACGCGCTGGCCTGCACCGCGTCGTTCCTCATCGACACGCCGATGGGCGGCAACGCGGTGCGCCTGGGCACGCTGTTCGGCGGCCCGCTGCTGGCCTGCGTGCTGTGGAACCGCCGCAACCTGGCGCTCGCCCTGCTCGCCCTGCCGCTCCTGTACTGGCAGTGGATGCCGCCGGTGCGCGACGTGCGCGACGCCGCCGGCGACCCGTCCGTGCACGCCTCGTACTACCTGCCGCTCAACACGTTCCTGCACGGCGTGCGGCCGACCGGCCGCGTCGAGGTGCTGCCCACCCGCAACCACTGGGAGACCGTGCACGTGGCCCCGCGCTTCGCGCTGGCCCGGGGGTGGGAGCGCCAGCTGGACATCAAGTACAACCCGCTCTTCTACGAGCGTCGGCTGGACCCGATCGAGTACCGGACCTGGCTGTCCTCCAACAGCGTCCAGTACGTGGCGATCCCCGAGACGCGCCTGGACTACGCGGCGATCCCCGAGGCGCGCCTGATCCGCGGCGGCGTCGACTACCTGGAGCCGGTGTGGGGCAACGCCGACTGGCGCGTGTACCGCTTCAAGCACGCGGTCCCACTCGTGCACGGCCCCGCGCACCTGGTCTCCCTGCGGCCCAACGGGTTCACGCTGCGCGCCACGTCGCCGGGCGTCGTCGACGTGCGCGTGCACTACACGCGCTACTGGAAGCTCGCGGCGGGCGCCGGGTGCGTGGAGCAGGCCCCCGGCAACCTGACCCGCCTGCGCCTGACGAGGGCCGGGCTGACGCGGGTCCAGGCCGACTTCGCGCCGAGCCGCCTGGTCAGCGCGCGTCCCCGCTGCCGCGGGCCGCGCGGCTAGGATTGGGACGTCCGTGATCGCCCGTCTGCGCCAACTCGAGGCTCGCGTGTTGCCGCACGGCGTCTTCGACGTCGTCCGCCAGGTCGCACTGTTCGCCGCCGCCTACTACGCCTACCGGTTCGTCCGGGGCGCCGTCGACGGCAAGGCGGCCGAGGCCTTCGCCAACGGGCGCGAGCTGATCTCGCTCGAGCGCACGCTGAACCTGTTCTTCGAGCCGGCGGTCCAGACGTGGGCCAGCGGCAAGTCGTGGCTGATCGACTTCGCGAGCTGGATGTACGTGAACTCGCACTTCTCGATCACGCTGGGCTCGCTGGTCTTCATCTACCTCTTCCACAACTCGAGCTTCTACTTCGTGCGCAACATGTTCATGGTCGCGATGGGGATCGCCCTGGTGGGCTACGTCGCCTTCCCGACCGCGCCTCCGCGGTTCATGCCCGAGTTGGGCTTCACCGAC